>CALVFK010000152.1 GCA_944326805.1 uncultured Massilimicrobiota sp.
CCAAAATCATCCCCGTTATACAATGACATACAAATATTCATTTAAAAATAAAAGAAGAAGATATTTTTAAAGGGTCTGAATTTCAGACCCTTTAAAATTCAACACCACGTGCAATATGTAAATAATAAACAATGGCTTGAACATCTTGATGATACATATCTTTTAAAACTTTTTTATAATAATCTAATTGTACTTGATGTTTTTGGATCAATTGTTGATCAGTTGTTTCTTTTTTGATGCGATCTGTTTTATAATCCAAAACATAGATTTTATCATGGTATACAAAGACAAGGTCAAAAATACCATGAATAATCTGTTGGAGTGTTTCGTCATAGTAAGAAAAAGGTTTTTCTTTATAAATATGACTTGCCTGTTGAATCATTTGATAATAAGGACTATCAATGAATCCTTGTATTTGTTTTTGATAATCATATAAAATATCTCGACCAGTTTCATCAATTAAAGCTTCATCATAAAGTTGTTGTATCAATGCTTCAATGTTGTCATGGTTAAAAGTCAGATAACTTAAAAGCAAGTGAACGAGAGTTCCTTTATCGCTGGCACTGAGAGTTATATTCTCACTTTCATCAGCTATAATCGAATAATCATTGTCATGAACATGTGGAAGTTTTGTCACAGCAAGTGTGAGTGGTTTGGTTGTATCATAAGGATATTGAAAATTTTGATAGTGTTGCTGTGTTTGATGATCAAGATTATTTTTCTGATGAGATGTTGAAATGATATTCTTTTCAAGGTCCTGATCTGTTGTCAGTGATAATGAAAACATAGCGTGTTCTGTAGAATCAAAAGTCAGATACTTTTCAAAATGATATTTTTGAAGTTTTAGTGCTAAATCAGCTAATTCTGGTATCTCCAGACATTGATGAATAATTTGAGGATGACGACATACAGCTGCCAATATCCAAGCTAGATAATTGTTTGTTTTACGTATACGATTATAAAGTAAAACATGTTCAGCTCCTTTTTTATGATAAATATCAGGATGCTCATTGATAATGAGTTTGTTCATTATATCTTTGATTTCATCAACGCTTTTTAAAACACCTGTCAATATCAACTTTTGTGAAGCACGTGTTAAAGCGACATATAAAATACGCATTTCTTCATTAATCGATTCATCTAACTGATGTCTAGCAATCATATTACGATAACAATTATCATATTCGACAGTCATTTGACCAAATTGTTCGTTTGAAACATATACTCTAGGCTTAATCGCAATTCCTAACTGTTTATCAATCATAAAACGTTCTTTACTATCTTGTGTATTGAATTGTTTATGTGTCTGACAAACAAAAACAATAGGGAATTCAAGACCTTTAGATTTATGAATGGTCATAAATTCAACATAATCATCATTTTGTGATGCGACAATGGCTGGAGCGACATCTGAAGATTGTTCCATCATTTCAATAAAATCATGAAGATAAGGATATTGTTGTTGACTGTTTTTCGCCAGTTCTAATAAAAGCTGGAGATTGGCTTTTCTTTGTTCTCCATTGACTAACTGACAGACAAATAATGGATAATCTGTCATTTCATATATCTTTCTTAAAATATCATAAGGTGCATTTTCATAAGCAAAACGTCTTAATTCTTCAAAAATAGATAAGAATTCTTGAATTTGTTCATCATCACAAAGCTGTAATCTTTCATAAAGAGATTGATCTGGATAGTCAATCTTTAATTGAGCAATTTTATCTAATGGAATATAAGAACATGTATAAGGTTGTGTGATGACACTTAATAAAGCAATATCATGATAGGGATTATCAATAGCTTTTAAAAATGTTAACATGTTTTCTATTTCATTAGCTTTTAAGAACCCTTGTGATAATACAATATGATTAGGAATGTGATATTGATCAAAAACCTTTTTAAAAGTTAAGAAAGAAACAGTAGAACGCATAAGAACAACCATATCTTTATAAGATACAGGACGACCATCTAAAGTCATTGATTCTTTTAACTTCAATATTTTTTGTGCTACCATATGTGCTTCATATTGATCTTTATCCAAAGATGATGCAGGATCATAAATATCAATCAGTATTTCTGTTTTCTTCATATCATCTTTAAAGAATCGTTCTCTTGCTTCTTTTTGATGACCACCTTCTTTTCCATCATAATCATAGTTTAAACGAGCGCTATCATCTAAATAATATTCTAAACCACCAATTTGACTATCCATGATTTGATTAAAGATGTAATTAATAGAATCTAAAACAATCTTTGAAGAACGATAATTAAAGACAAGGTCAATTCTTCTTGTTTGACTTTGTAGACATTCTTCATCTGATAACGAGAAATGATTATATTTATCTAAAAAGATTTGAGGATCAGCCTGTCTAAAACGATAAATAGATTGTTTCATATCGCCAACCATAAATAATGGAATGAATGGTTCTTGGTATTGAGCAATCAAAGCAATTAAGGATTCCTGTATTTGATTAGTATCCTGATATTCATCAATCATAATTTCTTTTAAGCGATGATATAAAATATCAACAACACCATATTCAGGTAAAAGTAACTGATGCGTATAATTTTCCAAGTCTGCAAAATCTAATTGATTCAGTTCTTTTTTTCTTTGTTGATAAGCCTGTTGGAATTGGTCTAAAAGTTGACCTTTACAAAGCAACATATCAATGACTTGAGAGCTGATCTGTAGTTTTTTGATAAAGTCTTGACTGTCTTCTTCTAAATAAGACTGACAGGCTTTTTGGTAGGATGATAAAATAGCACTTTTCATCTTCGTAAATTCTTTTTTGATTTGAGGATCAACTTCTTTCCATGACATATTATAAGATTTATCTATAGAGGCATTCATTAAAGATACAAATGTATCATAAGTGATAGAATGTGATAATGCCTGTAGACGTTCATCTATATAATCATAGTAGGCTTCAAAAGGCACTTTTAATAATTGATTTTTTTCTGTTTGTTCATCGGGTCTTTCATAAAAGTCAATGAGCTGATTGTCTTCGCAGAAAATCTGTAATTCAATTAATTTATTCATGGCCATAGTTAATTCATCATAAAAAATATTTTTTAAATAAGGGAATAAAGGCCAATCTTCTAAAGAAGATAGATGATCATAATAAGAAACTTTCATCTGATCAATAAAGTCATAAAAATGATCAATAGAATGTGAAATATTATCAATAGATAAAAGTAATGTTTGAAAATCATTTAAAGAATATCCAGGAAAATAAAGTGTCAGAAAATCACGAATATGTTGGTCCTGAACCCATTGATTCAAACATTCCTGTAAAACTTCTTTTTTGATTATTGTCGGATCACTATTGATTTCAAAACCAGGCATAATGCCAATTAAATAACCATATTTCATGAGTAATAGATTACAAAAACCATGAAAATTCGTAATATAAGCATGGGGAAGATCAAATAATTGTTTTTGTAAGTGAGTTTTTAATTTTTCATCAATAGGCGAAGAGACAAGCGTGTTGAGTTCTTCAGTCAATCGCTGCTTCATTTCATGACCAGCAGCCTGTGTAAATGTGACAACTAAAAAATCTGAAATTTCATAACCTTCTTTTAAAAGTTCAATAATACGACTAACAAGAATCTTCGTTTTCCCACTTCCAGCGGGAGCACTGACTAATATCGAAGAATTTCTTTGTTGGATTGCTTTTAACTGACCAGCATTAAATGGCATCTTCTTCACCTCCAAGTATAGAATCAACATCTAAAAATTCAACAAGCTGATAATCATTATAAAAGACATCAAAACTACAAACACTATGATATGGACAGTAAAAACAAGGATTGACAAGGGTATGTGTTGCTTTTTGATCGCTACCCTTAGGTGCAATTTCAATATGTCCTTCCATCATATGTTGATATAGTTCATAGATATGCTCACTGATTTTATCAAATAAGATATGTAGCTGTTCTATCGTTAATATCTGCCCTTTATATTCATCTTTACTTTTCACATAAGTCACAGGAATAAGTGATGAACGTTTATCAAAAGTGGGATCTAAATTTAATATGCTTTGATGACTTCCATCATCAATAACATAACCACCATAGCGATATTGTTTCATCCATTCCTCTTCTTCAATAGGTTTATTCATATTTTGTTGCACACTTAAAATACGTTTTTTGGTATTGAAATATAAAACAGCACCGGGATCTTTTTGAGTCATTTTTGTGACCATATCAAGATAGACAAGCATTTGAATTTGAAATCCCTGCATCGCCAGATTCAAATCTATATTTTTGGCACTGGA
>CALVFK010000153.1 GCA_944326805.1 uncultured Massilimicrobiota sp.
ATTATGCACAAGGAATAACTTTTTATGCACAATTCACAGTTATGAAAATTTGTGTAAAACTAAAAAAAGTCCGTTATATCAATATAATTTGATGTGCATAACTATGTGAATAAGTTGTGCACAATTTTTTTCATCTTCTATTTATTCACTTTTTCCTTTATAATGTGTATTGGAGATGGTGAAAGTGAATAATTTAGATATGAACTGGCAAAAAGCTTTAAGCTTGTTTCAAGGAAAACTAGATGATTTTGGTTTAGATAAAATTACTTTCGATTCTTTTTTCACTACCTTAGAAATTAAAGACATAGTAGGGAGTGTTGTAACAATCACCATTGATACAAAATGGAGTTTAGATGTTGTAGAACCTTACTTAACACATTTACAAGAAATTTATAACACTGTCACTAATGGTCACTATCAACTTCATTTAATGACTGAAGAAGATTTTCAAAAAAGTCATGTTCACCAGGAACATTTATTACAATTTGATGATCATTTAAATCCTGATTTAACATTTGATAATTTTGTTATAGGTAACAGCAATCGTATTGCTCAAAATGCATCGCTGGCAGTTGCTATGAAACCAGGTATATCTTATAGTCCTTTATTTATTCATAGTAATTCAGGACTAGGAAAAACACATTTATTAAATGCTATTGGAAATTATGCAAAAAAACGTGACCCATCTATTCATGTCTTATTTACAACGAGTGAAAACTTTGTCAATGAATATATTCAATCATTAGCTAACCATTCAATCGATGAATTTAATTATAAATATCGACAAATGGACATTCTATTAATCGATGATATTCAATTCATGGCAACAAAAGAATCATCAAGTGAAATATTTTTTAATATTTTTAATACTTTAATAAGTAATAAAAAACAAATTGTTATTACTTCAGATAAACCACCTCGAGATTTAAAAGGAATGGAAAGTCGTTTAGTCAGTCGATTTTCATCAGGTTTAACAGTAAGTATTGATACTCCTGAATTTGAAACAGCTAAAGCTATATTAAGAAAGAAAATAGAAATAGAAAATGTTGATTATCCTATTAGTGAAGAAGTATTAGACTTTATTGCGACTCACTTTAATACCGATGTAAGAGAGCTAGAAGGAAGTTTAAAAAGATTATTATTTTATAAATTAATATGTGGTAAAAAATTAGATGTCATAGATTTAAATTTTGCTTTAGAAGCTTTTAGTGATTCTTATAATCAACCAACGCAAAAGAAAGAATTAACTGTATCAAATATAAAAAAATGTGTTGCTGATTATTATAATTTAACAGTTGCTCAAATCAATTCTAAATCTAGAACATCTAGTATCATTGTCGCAAGACATATTGCTATGTATCTTGTCAGAGAATTAATAGAAGATATTTCATTTATCCAAATAGGTCATGAATTCGGGGGAAGAGATCATTCTACGGTCATGAAAGCCTGTCATAAAGTTCAACAGAAATTAGATAAAGATATGAATTATCGTCAAGCAATTCAAGAAATAAAAAAGAAACTTGTGTAAAAGTTATGCACAGTTATACACAACTTATGCACATATTAAAACATAAAAAAACAATGAATAAAACATTACTTTTTTTAACTTATTCATATTGTGCACAATATTATTATTATGATATTATTTAAATAATATAAAATATAAAGGAGAAAAGTTATGGATTTTAAAATTAAAAGAATAGAATTATTAAATGCTTTAACGAAAGTTTCTAGAGCAGTTTCTATAAAAAGCCCTTTGCCTGTTTTAACTGGTATTAAATTTGATTTGAAAGAAGATGAATTAATCTTAACTGGTAGTGATAGTGATATTACGATTCAAACAAGTATTCAAGATAATATTGAAATCATTAAACCTGGAAGTGTTGTTTTATCTTCTCGTTATATTTTAGAAATCATAAAAAAGATTGATTCTGAAGAAGTACATATTTTTATAGTAGATGGTACACTTACAAGAATTGAAGGAGCTAATTCTCGTTTTGATTTAAATGGAACTTCTTATATTGATTATCCTCGTATTGATTTAAATAAAACAGGTGTTAATCTACAGATGAAATCAACTAATTTAAAAGAAGCTATAGAACAAACTTCTTTTGCGACAAGTGAAAAAGAAACAAGACCTGTTTTAACTGGTGTAAATTTTAAAGCGAAAGATCATATTTTAGAATGTATTGCGACTGATAGCTATCGTCTCGCAAAACGTATTTTAAATATTGATTCTGATATCTCATTTAATATTATTATTCCTAAAAAGAGTTTAATTGAAATCAGTCGTATTATTGAAAAAGACGAATTGATTGATTTATACGTATCAGATCGTAAAGTTTTATTTGTTTTTGATCATGTTTTAATTCAAACAAGATTAATTGATGGGACGTTCCCAGATACAGGACGTTTAATTCCTGATGGTTTTGATTATTCAATGAGTATTGACAGTACAAGTTTATTAAACTCTATTGATAGAGCATCTTTACTTACAAATGAACAAACAAATATTGTGAAATTGACAATGGATCAAGACCAAGTTATTTTATCTTCATTTTCTCAAGAAATTGGATCAGTTGAAGAAAATCTTTCCAAAGCTTTCTATAAAGGTGACCCTTTGAAAATATCTTTTAGTGCAAAATATTTAACTGATGCTATTAAAAGTATTAACGGACAAAAAGTACGAGTTCTTTTTACAGGTGAAATGAGACCTTTCATTATTAAAGATTTTGAAAGAGAAGATATTATTCAATTAGTTTTACCAGTAAGAACTTATTAAGCTAATCTATGATTGATTAGCTTTTTTTGTTATAATTTGGTTGGTGATATTATGGAAAAGATTTTACTGGTTGAAGATGATTTACAAATCGTTAAGCATTTAAATTCTTATTTAAGAGAAAATGGTTATCATTTAATAGCTGTTGATGGACAAAAAAAGGCAATGCAAATACTCCAACAACAATCTATAGATTTAATCTTATTAGATATTTCATTAAAAGAAGGTAATGGCTTTTCTTTATATAATGAAATTAAAGCTTATTATGATATTCCTATTATTTTCTTAACGGCCCAAAGTGATGAATTTAGTATTATTACAGGACTTGATTTAGGAGCAGATGATTATATATCAAAACCATTTCAACCTCGAATACTTTTATCACGTATTCAAAATATTTTAAGAAGATATAAAAAACAAGATCAGATATTCCAATATCAGAATCTTCAAGTTTATATTTCTCAGGCTAAAGTCTTTAAAAATCATCAGGAAATCTTTTTATCAGCTTTAGAATATAAATTATTGTTAATATTTGTACAACATGCTCATCATTTACTAACAAGAGAATTTTTATTAGAAGAACTTTATCAGATGACGGGTGAAGATATGAATGATAATACTTTGACTGTTTATATTAAAAGATTAAGAAATAAGATAGAAGATCAACCTCAACATCCTCAAATCATACAAACCAAAAGAGGATTGGGTTATCAACTAGGAGATTAGATCATGTATATCATTATATTCTTACTATGTTGTATTATTGGTGGTTTATGTTTTTATATCTATAAACAAAATAAAAAAATTATTTCTATTTCTAAACAAATCAATGATATTTTATTTCATCATAATGATTTTTATATTCAAAAATACAAAGAGGGAAATCTTTCTATTTTAGAGAGTGATATATGTAAATTAGTCAATAAGATTTATGAACAAAATCATTTATTAGAAAATGAAAAATTGATTTTAAAAGAATATCTGGAAGATATATCTCATCAAATGAAAACACCATTAACATCTTTAAATTTAATTCATGAAAGATTATTAAAAGCTAATGATATAGAAAAAAGACAGTTATTAAAAGATGAGAAAAAATTGTTGGATAAAATTGAGTGGCTTGTAATGAGTTTATTAAAAATGACTCAATTGGATGCCCAGACAGTCACTTTTCATCAGGAAAGTATAACACAGAAAGATTTTATTTCGAGATTACTCAATCCATTTGAAATACAAATTGATATGAAAGATATTCAATTACAAATCAATATTCAAGAATCAGAGATATTTAAATGTGATATTTTATGGACTTTAGAAGCTTTATC
>CALVFK010000154.1 GCA_944326805.1 uncultured Massilimicrobiota sp.
TTTAAAATTAAATACCTTATAAATTGAAAATAGCCTTTATACTTGAGATATTTGCCAGGTCTCAGTATAAAGGCTATTTTTATTATTTACTTATGATATTTAATAATTCATCATAACTATTTACTACATCATAGATTACATCATCATTTTTTAGTTTTTCAAAATATTTCTTAGCACAATCAATCTTTGAGTTTTCTATTGTTCGCAATTCTATTGAAGACATTGTACCTTTTGTTTCCGCCACAAAATAAATATGTTTTACACTACCTTCATAAAAAGCAATCGCCCAGTCTGGATTATATCTTCCCACAGGTGTAGGAATAAAAAATTTATTTGGCAATTTCACATATACAGCTACCTTATCTGATGCTTCTAATTCTGTAGCAAAATTTCTTTCAACTTTAGAATCATATACTAAATTGTCATATAAATGCTTACGCGTTTTCATTGCATTCACATCTAGTTTTCCTTTTAACGTATTTTCTGTAAATACATCTATATCATACGTTTTATCTAATAAACTATACTCTATATGACCAATTATAGTCGTTGCTTTTTCTTCATTGATTAAATTAGTAGCTTTGATAATAAATTCTTCTGGATTATTTTTAAATTGATTAAATACATTTTTTTCAAGCCCTACTAATATAGCTACAATATCTTTGCGTATAAGCCCAGTACCTTCTACCAATTTACCTACTAAATCATATTTTACACTACTATTAGCCACAGAAATATTTTTACTATCATATTCATTGCGTGTTTCTTTGACAAAGGCTGTACCTGATAATAAATCATCTTTGGATTTTATCTTATCCAATTGTCCTTTTTCAATTTTAAAATAAATCTTCGTTACATGTAGTTTTCGATTTAATGCATCTATTGCCTTATTTATAAAATCTTTGCTATCAAATTCTACTTCATAAATAGCTTTTTTATTTATTCTTGACCAAAGATTTTGGAACTCTTTCATATTATATTTTTCTGTATTCAACTTTAACTCAACATTATTATCATAAGCATTAGCAATATCAATAGATTTTTCATTATATATACTATCTATAATATCCAAAATAGATGAAGTATACTCTTTTATTTCTGGGGAAAATTCAATATTATCTTCTTTTCTATCTTCGTAATATTTATCCGTTAAATTTCCTTTTCTATCTATATATTTATTACTTACCAAATCATAATAAATAGTATCTACCATATCTTTATCTATGATTATTTGATTACCTTTATTATTTTTGATAATTTTACCTTCAAATAATTCTCTACTTACTACTTTTGGTCTATTTTCTAAGACTTCTGCTAATTCATTTTGCAACGCTTTAGCAAAGCTATCATAACTTTCACTAGCTATAATAGTCAATGTATTAATATCTTGTACATCTTCTCCCCATACAGTTTCATCCATACGTTCACCTTTTTGATTTACACATAGACGAAGACCACGACCTACTTCTTGACGCTTGCGGATTTCACTATTACTTTGCTTCAATGTACAAATTTGAAATATATTTGGATTGTCCCAACCTTCACGAAGTGCTGAATGTGAAAAAATAAATCTAACAGGTTCATCAAAAGACAATAATCTCTCTTTATCTTTCATAATCAAATCATATGCATCAACATCTTCACAAGTATTTTCTTTCTTACTTATCTTACCATTTTGCATACGACCTTTTTTATCAATTGAAAAATACCCTGCATGAGTTTTATTGGCACTTATATTTTCTAAGTATTCTCTATAACTATCGCTATCTAAATCCAATTGGAATTCGTTTAAAACTTTTTCATATTCTTCTTCAAACATTTTAGCGAAAATACCATTTTGAGCCTGTCCAGCTTCATCATATTGCTTATAATGGCTTACTTCATCAATGAAAAATAAAGATAATACTTTTATACCTTTGTTATATAATTTTTTCTCCATATCTAGATGTGATAAAATCGTTTCTTTTATCTGAATACGTCGCAACTGTTCTTCATCGACTTCACCACATACTTGTCCAATATATACTCGCTTGCCGTTTAAAAACTCAATATAGTCTTCTTTACCATTGATACTGCTGACTACATAATTATTTTTATATTCGTCTAGCTCACCTGAATTATCATAAAGATTAAAACCTTCATTTACCTTCATGGTTTTTTTACGAATAGTCGTTGCACCTTTTACATCAAATTGCAACATAGCAGTTGGAGCTTTTTCTGATAAATTTATTTTCTCAAGATAAACAAAACCTTCTGTAGCAGTTATCCCCTTTTGCGTAATTCCCTTCACTGCTATTCTTTTTACCAATTTTTTATTATAAGCTTCCACTGCATCAAGGCGATAAACCATATTATAAATACTATCTTTTTTATGCGTAGCAGAATAACGCAATATAAACAAAGGATTAAATTTTTTCAATCCTTCTTTTGTCTTTGGTCCCTCTACTGATTGTGGTTCATCTATGATTAAAATAGGATTTGTTTTTGCAATGACATCAATCGGTTTACGCGAACGGAACTCATCTAATTCCATATAAATACGACGAGCATCTTTTCCTTTGGCATTGAATGCTTGTGAATTTATAATCATTGCATTAATGGCATTATCTGACGCAAAACTTTCTATTTCATTCAATCTTTGCGAATTATAGACAAAAAATCTTATCTTTTTACTATATTCTTGAGCAAAATGTTCCTGTGTTATCTGCAAAGATTTATATACACCTTCACGAATAGCAACAGACGGTACCACTATTATAAACTTACTCCAACCATATCTTTTATTTAATTCAAATATAGTTTTTATATAAGTATAAGTTTTACCTACACCAGTTTCCATTTCAATGGTGAGATTATATTTACCTTCTAATTTTTTAGATACAGCAATTTGATTTTCACGCTGGATTTTATTTATACGCTCTAAAATAGTATTATCATCTATTTGTACTTTTGCATTTGCCCAAGCATTATCATGTAAAACGATATTATCGCCACTGTCTAATCTATAATTAATTGAACTATAAGGCTGTCCTGCAAAAATATCACAAACAGCATTTGTAGCATCTTGTTGAAATTTCTGATGTTTAAACTGTAATCTCATTTGCTCACCTCATTATATAACCTTTATATCAGTATCAGGAGCAATCATTTTAAAATGTTCAGCTACATTTATCTTTGTAGCTGAATCAATAAAACTATTATCACAAAATACTACTCTTAATGCTTGTAATTTTGCAATTTCATCTATAGTTTTCATATCCAAATCTTTCTCAAAGCAAGCTACTAAATCTCCATCATTATAAATATGCACCTTATGACCGTTGATTACTTTTATAGTATATGGTTTGTCTAATTCCAATCCCCAATCTACTAAACAGCCAAATAATAAATCTAAATCTGTTCTATCTTCTTTTGTATTTGACTGCATATTTTCAAGCATTCCTTGATCATATTCATCAGCACTATAATAGATATCCTTCATATTACTACTATCTAATTTCAATACTCTAAAACCAATATCCAAATCCTGCCCATTAAGCCCTGCTTCTTCTTTTATTTTCTCACCAGCACGACGGATACGTTCCTTGCCAATTTCACAGATATTTTCATAACCAGCCTTAAAAGCCTCACTCTTTTCATCTGTTTTTTCTGGCAACTGTACCATAATAAATTTACGCTTACCGCCATCTTCTGCATTTAACTGCATAACAGCATGAGCAGTTGTCGCTGAACCACTAAAGAAATCTAAAATAATAGATGACTCATTAGAATATAATTGTATACATCTTTTTATTAATTCTATTGATTTTGGATAATCAAAAAAGCTTTTACCATCAAAAAGTTTCTTTAATTTCTGTTTTGCATCTTGAGAATGACTTACTTCACTATATTTCCAAATAGTCATTGGTGTTACAGATTGTTTTACTTCTGACAAAAATCTTTTTATTGATGGTACATTATTTCCATCTTTTCCAAACCAAATTCTATTATCTTTTATATATTCTTTAAATTTATTTTTATCTAAACTCCAACATCTTCCGTTAGGAGGTAATACTTTTCTTCCACTTGGTGTTATTATTT
>CALVFK010000155.1 GCA_944326805.1 uncultured Massilimicrobiota sp.
CAACGACGCCCATACAAAATGAAATCGCCAAAGCAAACAAAAGCTGATAGCTCCAATAATTGATAGAACGTGTTTTTAAAAATAGTAAAGAAGATTTATTCATAAACTGTTCCTGATTCAAAAATAAGCGTGTGAGCACACCAATAATGACAACTGATAAAGCACCCTGATCAATAGGAAAATCATAATACAAGGCTACTGCATAAATCAAATAACCAGCAACCCCAGCCAATCCCCCAGCCAGTAAAATTCTGATATCTTGAATAAAAGCTAAGGAACGTCCTGTTTCAAACCCACGTATTTTTTCATTGTAATGTGAAGCCAAAGCCGTCGCCACAACAGATCCGTTAAAAATAATACATGGTAAAAACAAACCATTTAAAATATAAGGCTCTAAAAAAGAAACATCTCCACCACATGCCTGTACGATTGCTACAACAATACCAATAAAACCAGTACATATAAAAGTTTGTGTTCCACCTATAAAAGTACCTAAAATACCTGCAAAGAATGCCAATATCAACAACAATCCATCAAACATAGAATCACCTCTTATACTCATTGTATAAGATAAAAACGTATTTTTCTATTGTTTTTGACAAAACTATGCATCTAATAAAGATAAAATATCTTCTTCACTCCAAAAAATAGAAAGACAGTCCATAAACTCATCTAAAGCTCTATGCTTTAAACGATAATAACTGGCACGTGAATAAAATGTCATCCACCATGAAGATTCATAATAATTAATATATTCATGTTCAATAAAATCATAAGTTTCATGAGATAAATGTGTATGTACCTGATGAATCATCTCAACATAATTTTCTAAACGCTGTTTGCGCTCTATTTGTTGTACCATTTTTTCATCTCCATGATAAACAGCTGAAGAATCTTTCACTTTAAACATATCCACTTGTGGATAATAATTATAATGTTGTGTTAAATATAATATATCCAGTTGTGCCCTTTGATATGTTTTATAAATCTTTCTGACAATATAATCCTTTTGTTTTAACGTTAACTTTTTTTCCATAAAAATACCCTCCTAATACTTATATACGCATTTTTGAGGGCATTTTTCTTTTTTAAATTGTAAAATTTTCAATTAATTCTTCAATTTCATCATTTTTCATACCAATTTCCAATAAATATTCCTTAGCACTTCCATAATGTTCTCTTAAATAATCCAATAATTCCATCATATAACGTGGTGAAGATCTTAAATATTGTTTAGCTTCTTCATCATTCATCATCTGTGCCAAAGAAGCATTCATTTCCTTATTATTTTCATAAGACTCACTATAATCCTTAACAATATCATATTCATGACATCCAATTAAATCCAATAATAAAGCAGCTGTCACACCCGTACGATCTTTACCGGCAGAACAATGAAACAAAACCGTTTCATAAGGATATTTCATAAAAATATCAAACAATTCTTTAAACTTATGTTTCATTCCTTCCAACATATAAATATAAACACCACCTAAATCTTTATATGTTTTCACTTCTTCTGGCACAAGAACCGCTTTAGAAGAATCAAATAAATTCACTTCATAATAATCAATATCCTTGTCATTTGCGAAAGGATTAGGTTGACATTCTTTTTCAAAATCACTTCTTAAATCAACAACCACTTTAACACCATAATCTGTGAATGTCTGAATATCCTTAGATGAAGCATATGTTGGAGCCGCTGCCCTGACATATTTATGAGCTCGGCTATACAATCCACTCTGTGTTTCATAACCACCTAAATCTCTCGTATTTGTCATTTTTTCTAATGCAATCTGACGTTGTTCTCTTGTCATATATAACATCTTTTCACTCTCCTATTCTTCAAATGGACGAACACGTAATTTGACACCTAAGTCATCACAAATAGCTTGACATCTTTGTATTTTTTCTTCGCCAATAATATCAACGACAGTCATCACAACATGAGGTACATATTGACGACATAAAGAAGCAAAATCTAACATAGCCTGAAAAGATTCTTTCCCAAAACGACTGCGTGTCAAAGCATCATATTCACTAGCATCAGGTGCATTCAAACTTATCGAAACTGTATCAATACGTCCTTTTAATTCTGGTGTCACATCACGTTGATGAATAAGATTGGCTAAACCATTAGTATTGATACGAATGGGCAGATCTCTACGAAAATGCTTTAAAATCCCTGCAATTTGAACAACATCCTCTATTCTTTCTAGAGGTTCACCAAATCCACAAAATACCACTTCTTTAAAATCATCCAAGTCATATTTTTGAAATTCTTGAATCACTTCTTCCACTGTTGGTTCATTTTTCAGCCATAAACTATGCCCTTCTTCCATTTCTTTTGTCTGTCTTAAACAAAATGTACAGGCACAAGGACAACGATTCGTTAAATTAACATAAACAGTTGCACCCTGACAAGATGATAATTGACAAATATCCTGATAACCATTTCCATGTAATGTATATAAAATCATAATTCTTCTCCTAACTCATATAAATATTCTTCAAAACACAAACCATAATGATGTGGAACATGCGTTTCTTCACAATAACGAATGCACTTTGAAGCAAACTTTGTCGCTTTTTTCACACTTTCATAAAAACTCAATCCATTCAAATAACTTCCTGCAATCACTGCCGCAATGACATCACCGGTTCCACAACGATCCTTACCAATACGATCAACCATCACAATCTGATAATCTTCATGTCGATTATAAATAAAATTCAAAATCTGTTTATCATTAAAAGGTATTCCCGTCACAACAATATGTGATGGTCCCTGTTTAGAAAGCTGTTCACACATTTCTTTTAACTCATCAAATGAAGGTAATGAAACTGGATAAGGTCGATCAACTAATGTGACTAATTCAGTGAGATTAGGCGTCATTAAATCTGCATATTTTACCAGTTCTTTCATTTTTTCACACATCTCAGGAGTATAAGTCTTATACAGCTGACCATGATCTCCCATCACTGGATCAACTAAAATAAAGGAATTATCTTTTTTAAATGTCTGAATAAAATCAATCACAATATCAACCTGTTTTTCAGAACCTAAGAATCCTGTCGCAATCGCATCAAACTCCAAATGCAAATCCTTATAAGTTTGAATATAATCTTTCATCCTTGATGTATAATCATCAAAATAAAAAACTGGGAACTGTGTATGTGTTGATAAAATGGCTGTAGGTATAGGGACTGCCTGTATTTTCATTGCTGAAACAATAGGTGCCATAGCCGCAATGGCACATCTTCCAAACCCTGTCATATCATTAATTAAAGCTATCTTCTTTTGCATGTTTACACCTCTTTTGTTTCATATTTTGTCACAAACATTGATAAAAATGAACTTATTTCCATTGATATCTTTCTATGTTCTGAGATTTTTAATAAATAAAGGAGTGACCAATCATGATATTAAAAGAAGATTTATTAGAGGAAAAAATATTTGATGCATCCTATCATAATGAAGCTATTTTTGATGAAAATTTAACCAACAAAGATTTTCAAAATTGTTATTTTGATCATATTGATTTTCAAGATGTTTCTTTTGAACACAGTTATTTTGTAGATGTCACATTTTCGCATTGTGATTTATCTAACATCAAAATGAATACAACCCTTTTTCGCCATGTTCAATTTCAAAACTGTAAACTCATGGGAACAGATTTTGCAGAATCTCTTTTTGATCATGTAGCTTTCAAAGACTGTTTATGCCATTTTGCTAATTTTGCATTCATGAACAACAAAACTGTTCAATTTCATCAATGTTCATTACATAATGCCAGTTTTATTGAAACCAAAATGAATAAAACCTCATTCCATGAATGCGATTTAACTCAATGTGAATTTCTTCATGCTCCATTATATAAAACAGATTTATCATCATGTCAGATTGAAGGAATCATGACTTCTCCTGAAGATATTCGTGGTGCTATAATCAATAGTTTTCAAGCCATTGACCTTATTCACTTATTAAATGTCAAAATAAAAGACTAAAAAAATCCATGTTTTCATGGATTTTCTAGTATGCTCTTGCAAAATAAACAATATGCTTCG
>CALVFK010000156.1 GCA_944326805.1 uncultured Massilimicrobiota sp.
AAGACATGTCTTTCCTTTCTTATTGGCTTCATAGGCAAAGATACTGCCAAATAATCCACTTCCTACTATTAAATAATCGTACTTCATCATTCTCATCCTTTCTTTTATTTAGGTACGCTATTTTTAATCATTGGTATTTTTTGCATCGTTTTTATAATCATAGAACAAATAATCATAATCACAAATGGTCCTATAATACGATATATGACTTGACGTTGTGAAATGGGTAATATAGTCAAAATCATTTGAATAATATACCAATGAATTAGATATGTTCCAAATGTCACATTTTTAAAGTAAGAACTTATTTTTTCCAAAATATTCATTATTGATTTATTTGGAAAATATTTAAAGAAAACAAAAATAGCTGAAGAATAAAGCACAGATGGTGCATTCGTATACCCTTTCCATAAACGACTGACTTCACCTATTTGATAAGAAGCATACCACGTTCCTAACCAATGAGCTAAAAACCCTAAAATTCCTAATACATAAATCATCATTCTTTGTTTTTTAGATAATTCATAATGATCAACATAATAACCAATTAATACAAAAATAATATGATTCATTCCAACCGGAAATTGTAAAGAACCATTATAAGGAATATCTATCAATTTAAAGACTAATGGTAATAAAGAAACTGTCATAAAAGAAATAATAATCATATATCCAAAAATATTTTGTTGTTGATTTTCTTCAATTGAAGATAGAACAGGTATACTTAAATAAACTGCAAATAATGGAATAAAATACCAGTAAACAGTGACTACATTGCCATTCATGAAAGTATCAACAATCATCTTTAAACTGATATCTTCCAAAGCTATTCTTCGATATGCCAACATAAATAGTATTCCTATTATTGACCATATGACATATGGAATAACAACTTTATGAATACGTTTTTGAAAATATTTTTTTGTAGAATACCTTTTTCGATAATTTAATAATGTCGCACCTGTTATCATAAAGAAGACAGGAACAGCAAAATACATGATACTTTCAATAAAATTAGCTAATATCCAATAATCTTCATAACCAAAATCCCAAAAACAGTGATTAACATGTAAGAAAATAACAGCAAAACATGATAGAACACTTAAGACTTGAAGATAGGTCTTACGTTTGAGCATAAAATTCACCTTCTTGACATTATATCAGTAATATACTCTTTTTTATGCTTTTGAAACTACCAAATCAAATTAAGTTTATGTTAATGGTATGTTAAAAACAAATCATGTTCTCACATTTATTCTTTGACTATTTTAAACTTCATTTCTAGAATAAAGTATTAAATTAAGTTTTTGTAAAGTCATGTTAAAGTCTTGTTAAAAGCCTTTACAAAGATTTTTAATTGTTTAAACTAAAAAAAGAAAAGAGGTAGATTATGAAAATTACAGTTGCTGGATTGGGATATGTTGGTTTAAGTCTTGCTTGTCTACTCGCTCAAAAATATGAAGTGACAGCTATAGATATTGTTCCCGAAAAAATTAAACTCATTAAAAATAAAAAATCTCCAATTAAAGATCAAGAAATTGAAGACTTTTTGGCCCATAAGGAGCTTCATTTAACTCCAACCTGTATAGGTAAAGAGGCATATCAAGATGCTGACTACGTCATTGTAGCTGCTCCAACAAATTATGATGATGAATCTCATCAATTTGATACAGGTGCTGTTGAATCTGTCATTACAGAAATCATGAAATATAATGATTATGCAACCATCGTCATTAAATCAACAATTCCTGTTGGTTATACAAAAAGCATTAATGAGAGATTTCATACTGATCGTATTATCTTTTCCCCTGAATTTTTAAGAGAAGGAAAAGCATTATATGATAATTTATATCCTTCACGTATTATTGTAGGAGAAAATAGTTCACGTGCTCATGTTTTTGCATCAATGCTTAAGGAATGTGCTATGAAGCAAGATATTCCATTACTATTTACAAGCCCTACAGAAGCTGAAGCTATAAAGCTTTTTGCAAATACGTATCTTGCTTTAAGAGTCGCTTATTTTAATGAACTAGATACTTATTGTGAAATTAAGAATCTGAATACAAAACAAATTATTGAAGGTGTTTGTTTAGATCCACGTATTGGAATGCATTATAATAATCCTTCTTTTGGATATGGAGGATATTGCTTACCTAAAGACACAAAACAATTAAAAGCAAATTATGAAGGTGTTCCAAATGATATTATCAAAGCTATTGTAGATTCTAATATGACAAGAAAAAAACATATTGCACAAATGATTTTAGACAAACATCCTCATACTGTCGGTGTTTATCGCTTAACAATGCGAATAGCGATAACTTTAGAGCAAGTGCTATTTTAGATGTTATGAATATGATTAAAAAACAAGGGGTTGAGATTATTATTTATGAACCTACTTTAAATCAAGATAGCTATGAAGATATGAAACTTGTTAATGATTTAGAAGCATTCAAAACACAAAGTGATATTATCTTAGCAAATCGTTATACTCATGAAATTGATGAAGTCATTGAGAAAGTTTACACAAGAGATTTATATTTTAGAGATTAAAAAAGGAGTCTTGCTTATGCTGACTCCTTAAAAATCCATTCACATGATTTCTTTGTAGATTGCCCATCACAGGCGCTTAAAAACTTTTGATAAAAAACCTGTCGTTTTTCATCATACATTTCTCTCTTTTGAATATCTTCTATTAATTGAGAAGTCGTTGTTGCAATGGCTCCATAGACATAGTCATAAAAATCAAAATAAAGCCCTCTGCCACCATAACCTGTATATTCATCTAAATCATAAGCAAAATAAATAATAGGTTTATGTGTAAAATAGTAATCAAAAATAACAGATGAATAATCAGTAATTAAAATATCACTAACAATCAACAAATCATTAATATCACGATAATTAGAAAAATCTTTATAAAAATGATTGTATTGCGATAAATCTGGTATTTCTACATATCCTCTTTGAATATTATTATATAACGCAGGATGCCATTTTAATATACATATATAGTCTTCATGGAATGTTTCATATATTTGCTGAAAATCAATTTTAGAAAAATCATAAGTTGCTTTAGAAACAGGAGCACCTCGATAAGTAGGTGCAAATAAAATGATTTTTTTTCCTTGATAACGTGGATGACGTTGATAAAAACTTTTTTTTATATTTTCTTTATATTGATCATTAAAAAACATATCTGTGCGGGGAAAACCAGTCGCCTTTATTTTAGAGATATTCATATGAGAAGCTTGAGCATAGCAACTTCTAATATCATCACTACTGACAATAGCTTTTGTGTAAGTACGATATCCTTTATGAATGGGACCCACATCCTCTCCAGTATTTGATCTGGACCAACCAAACTTTTTAAAAGCACCTGCTCCATGCCATAATTGAACAACTTCTTGATTTTTACGAACCTTTAAATAATTACATTCTCTAGACAAATCATCTAAAAGAATATAATGTGATGTACTTAAATGATATATTAATTTAATTTTTTTTATAAATCCTCTCTTATCTCTATGATCACCTTTTAAAGCAATAATTTTTTTATACTGACAATCATCGAGATACTCGTATACACATTCCAGATTTCCACCCATGACCTTTCTGACATCTGATAAAAATGTCACTTTATTTTTTTGAAGTGGAAAAAGCGTAAATAATCTATTTAAAAAAATACACATTAGAAATTTTATTCTTCTTAAAAATCTCTTAATTATCTTCTTCATCAATTTTCTCCTATAGTTAAAGAACTCTTATTAATAAGAGTTCTAAATATCCCATCTCATAATTGTTTTAAAATCATTATTTAAATCATTTTCAAAAGCCCTATGTATATCTTTAATAGAATGAACAATAACTTCTTCCGAAATAATCGTTGATAAATACTCACGAATATCTGGGTATTTTTCCATCATTTCAACAGATTTCTTAAAATCATCGTAATTACTACGGCTATTACCTAGAAGTGTCAAGCCTTTTTCTAAAACCATTCTCGTGTTAATTCCTACTGGTGTTTCACTTACACCCATAAGCGAAATTGTTCCTTGTGGTTG
>CALVFK010000157.1 GCA_944326805.1 uncultured Massilimicrobiota sp.
GGTGCTCATAATGAAACATTAAGAAAGATGTTGCAAGAAGAGTTGCCTAATGTTAAAGTTTTAACTCAAGAAGATAAAGGATTTTCTAGTGATGCTAAAGAAGCGATTGCTTTTGTTATATTGGGGAATGAAACTTTACATCATCAATTTTCTAATGTGCCTAAAGCAACGGGAGCTATGCAAAAAGTTATTTTAGGCAACGTTATTTATCCGGATTAATTAATGTTTTTAAAATAAACTAGTTATGCATTATAATATAGCTAATAAGATGAGGAATGATTTATGCGAAAAAGAAGTCATAAAATATTTGTTGTGATCATAGTAGCTATTTTATTTGTGGTATTTTCTTTGATGATTTATTGGAGTGCCCAATTGGTTAGAAAGAAGATCTTATATAATGTAAATACCATGGGCACTTATTTGGTTGAGAGCTATGCAAGTGATGAGACCAATACTTTGAACATGTATAAAACTTTTATTAAACTTGGTTCAAATTATATATATGAACTTACGGAAGATGATGCCAGCAAGGAAGATATTCATAATTGGATGCAGGCTTATGCTAAAAGTATTGCCAGTACCGTAGGTAAAGAAATTGTTGATCCTTATGCAGTGATAAATGGAGAAATAATAGCTGCTTATCCTTGGGAATATGATGATGTTTATGATTATGAAGATACTAATTGGTACAGAAAAGCAATTGAAGCTGATGGAACCATAATTACTACGGATTTATATACTGATGCCATAACTGGCGATAATATCATAACCTTGGCCATGAAATTAAATGATAATGGTGATGTTTTGGCATTTGATATAAAAAATGATGAAATTAAACATAGTAGTCAGGAATCGATGCCAAAGGACGCTTCTTTCTTTCTATTTGATGGTAGTGGCAATTTAATGTATTACAATAGTGTCATTGATAATGAAAATGTCGCTAAATTTTCGGATAAATTATATGAGAGCGTAACACTTGGAAAATTCGATGCATATGATGCTTTCTTTGTTGATGATGAAGGAGAAGATAGAGGGGTATATTATGCCTTTTTAGATAATGAATGGCTAGTGGTAATGACGATTCCTACTAGACAATTATTGCGTGGTGATATGGATGCTACTATGTACTTTTTAGTGGCTATTTCGGTATTATTATTTGCTGGTCTAGTAGTATTAGTAATTTATAATTTCTTAAAAGATCGTAAGAATCGTTATATAAATGAAACATTGATGATCTTAGGTAATACCTATTATGCCATTTATCGTGTTAATTATGAAAATGCAACATATCGAGCAATAAAAACTAGTGAAGATTTATTAGATGTTATTCCAGCAAAAGGCAATTATTTAGATTTTATCAAAGTAGTAAAAAGCAAAGTTGAAGAACATACCTATGAAGAGTTTGAACGTAGTTTTTCTTTAGAAAATATCAAGAGTTTAATTGAAAAAGATATTTATGAATTTGGTGGTGATTTCCAAAGAAAATTTGCTGATGGTTACCATTGGGTTTCTATCCGAATCATCTATAGTCAAAGATTAGGTATCAATGAAGTTTTAATGTGCTTTAAGAACGTTGATTTAGAGAAACGAAAACAATTAGAACAATATAGAATAATGGAAAATGCTTTAGAAATTTCAAAACAGGCTACCAATAAGAAAAATATTTTCTTTAGCAATGTTTCTCATGATATGCGTACACCGTTAAATGCAATCATTGGTTTGTCCAAATTAGCATTAGATCGTAAAGATGATCCTATAAAAGTGGAGGATTATTTGCATAAGATTTCTGCCTCAGGAGATCAATTATTAAATTTGATAAATGATATTTTAGATATATCTAAGATGGAACAAGGTGGACAAAACTCTTTGAATTACAAGCCTATTGATCTTGATGAATGTATTAATGAAATTGTTGGGTTATTTATGGATACTTGTAATCAACAACATAAGCATTTACAATATCAAAGTAATATAAAAGATAGTGATGTTTATTGTGATGATTTCCGCTTAAAACAAATTTTAAATAATTTGCTTAGTAATGCCATTAAATATAGTTTGGAGAATGCTAATATCAAAGTTAGCTTGAACCAAATAGAGCAAAATAGTCAAATTGGTAAATATCAAATAATTGTTGAAGACAATGGTATAGGCATGACCAAAGAATTTTTAAATGTTATCTTTGAACCATTTGCTCAGGAAACAATGTTTAGGCCTACAAATATTACAGGTACAGGTCTTGGAATGTCGATAGTTAAAGGAATCGTACAGCAAATGAGCGGGGAAATTGCGGTAGAAAGTGAAGTTGGTAAAGGATCTAAATTTACCGTTACCTTACCTCTTCAAATTGTTAGGGATATTCCAAAAGATAAAGCTGAAAAAGCTATTTCAATTGAAGAATATGATTTAAAAGGGAAAAATATTTTATTGGTTGAAGATAATGCGATAAACATGGAAATTGCTAAAGAGATGTTGGAGATGTTTGGGGCTAATATCATTGAGGCTTGGAATGGATTGGAAGCGGTTGAGAAATTTAGTCAATCACAAATTAATGAAATTGATTTAATTTTGATGGATATGCAGATGCCAAAAATGGATGGTTGTACAGCTGCTAAAGAAATAAGAAATATGGATCGAAATGATGCGAAGAGCGTTATTATAATTGCTTTAACAGCAAATGCTTTTGCCGAAGATATTGCTGCTACTACTGCTGCAGGTATGAATGGACATATTTCTAAACCAATTGATTTCAAACAGTTATTATCGACAATAAATAAAATAGAAAAGAAGAGTTAAGTGGTTATATGTATCCATCTGTTTGGATATTATATAGTTAATTAGTGATCAAGGATTGATTTCTGAATTATACAGGAGTTGATCCTTTTATTTTATTCTAAAGTTCTTAAGATCTATAAAATAAGGTTTTTAAGCACAAAAAAGGCCTTTTTCAAGGCCTCAACTATTAACAAATTTTACATTGTCAACAGTCTGAATAGTTTCTTAGGAGAAACTATTATTAATCAATCTCAAGATATCGTTACTCAATCTGTTAGAACAAATGCAAAATTTCAGTATGAAACAGGAATGCATCCAAAGATCATCAGAACTGTTGCAGGTGGTTGTTGTGATTGGTGTGCTAATCTAGCTGGTACATATGATTATGAAACCGTCAAAGCCACAGGAAATGATGTTTTAAGAAGACATAGATATTGCAGATGTACGGTTACATATGATCCAGGAAATGGCAAAAGAGTGCAAAATGCTCATACTAAAAAATGGGTCGACAAAGAGGAAGTTGAAAAAAGAAAAGAATTTTCGGTGTCCACAATATCCAAATGCGCAACGGATGTTACGGCAGAATATTATGGGACTGCTCAACCAGGAGCTGGAAAAATAACAATGGAAGATGGTTTCAATGTGAATAAAAGAAAAGATGAATTAAATATGGCTGAATTTTTGCATGAAACTTTTGGTGGAGATATACATCTTTATGTAGAAATAGATAATCAACTTAACCCAGATTATTTATGGAGAGACAAAATGTGGGATTTAAAAACACCAGAAAAAGTTATTTCAGAATCAGTAATCAGGCATGGATTGAAACAAATTAAAGATAATCCAGGGGATTTAATTTTTGATTTTAGTAAGATAGGACTAAATAAAGAAAAAGTTATGAATAAACTAAATGCAAGAATATTGAGATCATCAAATTCAAATATAGATATAATTCTTATTGATGAAAAAAAGAAGATTAAAGTATTTAGATATAAAAAACAGGAAGTGCCTAAGGCCAAATAAGGGGCCTACAACACTTCCTGTAAAAATATTATAACTTATGTTTATTTTTAAATCAAGGAGGGCAACAAATGTCAAAAGACGATTACTACGTTATAGCAACTAAAATACTGGTGTATCTGTATAAAAAGTATAAACAACTTGTGGTTGATCAGGATTATATCTTGCCAATGACAAAAGACTTTCCTATCCAGGAGCAACAATTATTTGATACTATCGAGATGATGATTGATCAAGGATTGATAAAAGGAAATGTAACAAAG
>CALVFK010000158.1 GCA_944326805.1 uncultured Massilimicrobiota sp.
TGCCTTATTTCAAACAGATTCTCACTATCTCATGTTATTAAATCAATCTCTTAACACACTAAGGCAATAAAAAATCAGATGAAATCTGATTTTTTTATTGATTTTATTTACAAGTGATAGAAAGAGGTTTAAACTATTTGTTAGTGTATTTAATGAAAGAAGGATTATATGAAAAGATTAGGTAATGATGAATGTTGGTGTGGAAGTCATCAAAAATATAAAAAATGTCATCAGAAGTTTGATGAAAGACTACGTTATTTAAAACGACAGGGATATGTTATCCCTCAACATAAGATGATAAAAAATGAAAAACAAATTGAAGGAATTAAACAGGCTGCTGTGATTAATAATGGGTTGCTGGATTATATAGAAAGTCATATAAGAGCTGGAATGACAACGCAGGAAATAGATGATATGACTGTAGAATACTTGAAAGCACATGATGCATCGTCTGCTGATCTCCATTATGAAGGATATCCTAAGAGTATCTGTACTTCTATTAATGATGTAGTGTGTCATGGTATTCCTGATGCTCAGGTTGTTTTAAAAGAGGGAGATATTATTAATGTTGATGCAACGTCTTGTTATAAGGGATATTATGCGGATGCCTCTCGTATGTTTATGATTGGAGATGTCAGTGAAGAAGCCAGACAACTTGTGGAAGTGACAAGAGAATGTCTTTATAAGGGGATTGAATCTATTCGTCCTTTTAAAAGTACAATTAGTGATATTGGAAGGGCGATTGAAACTCATGCGCATGAACATGGTTATTCTGTTGTTCGAGAATTTTGTGGACATGGTGTAGGGTTGTCTATGCATGAAGATCCTTATGTTCTTCATTTTGATCCTCACTATCCGACAACATTGCTTGTTCCAGGAATGGTGATCACGATTGAGCCGATGATTAATGCCGGAAAACGTTATATTCATATTGGTCCTAATGGCTGGAGTGCGTATACTGATGATGGCTCTTTATCAGCACAATGGGAACATACGATACTGATTACAGAAACTGGAGTGGAAATTTTATCTATGTAAAAGTCGATTGTATCGGCTTTTTTATATTACATTATATTTCATTTTTTGAAATTTTTATCATCTCTATCAAAAAAGGAGTACAATAATGATAACAAGGAGGTAATGAAAAAATGAGTTTTCCTAAAAATTTCTTATGGGGTGGAGCTGTTGCTGCCAATCAGTGTGAAGGTGCATGGCTGGAAGATGGAAAAGCCCCTAATGTTACAGATGTGATGGTTGGTATTGGGTCTAAGGATCCCGGTATAAAGTGGAATAAGGATTTACAGAAATATGAGATGTGCTTAGATCCAAAAAAAGTTTACTTAAGCCATGAGGCGATTGATTTTTATCATCGTTATGAAGAAGATCTTGAATTGATGGCTGGAATGGGATTCAATTGTTTTAGAACTTCAATTGCGTGGGGAAGAATTTTTCCTAATGGTGATGAAGACACACCTAATGAAAAAGGATTGGAATTTTATGATCGTTTGATTGATAAAATGCTTGAATTACATATGGAACCTGTTATCACTTTAAGTCACTATGAAACACCATTACATCTTCTTACAGAGTATGGTGGATGGAGTGATCATCGTTTAATTGATTTTTGGAAACGTTATGTAACAACAGTATTTCAGCGTTATAAAGGGAAAGTTAAATACTGGTTAACATTTAATGAAGTCAATAATATGATGCATAATCCATTAGTAGCAGGTGGTGTATTGACATTACACCCAGAAAATCCAGACGATCCTATTGGTTCAACAACATTTGAAGATAAATGGCAGGCTTATTATCATATTTGTGTTGCCAATGCATGGACAGTGAAACTTTGTCATGATATTGATCCTCAGGCAAAGGTAGGATGTATGTTGACATCATCTTCTGTCGCTACATATCCTTACAACTGTAATCCAGATAATGTATGGGGAGCATATGATACAGTTAGAATGGCTAATTTCTATTTTGGTGATGCCTTTTGCTTTGGAGAAATTCCAGGTTATGTTAAACGTGTCTGGCGTGAACATCATTTTCAACCAGTCATGAATGATGATGAACTTCAATTAATGAAAGAAAATACAGTGGAATTCTTTTCATTGAGTTATTATCGTTCTTCAACATATGATCAGGATTATGCTAATGGGGGAGATACTGGAGGAATCACTGGTAAGGAAAATCCTTATTTGGAAGGATGTTCACCAAAACCTTGGTCATGGCCTATTGATCCTAAAGGAATACGTTATATTTTGAATGTTTTATATGATCGTTATCATTTGCCATTATTTATTGTTGAAAATGGTATTGGTTTGGATGAAACGCTTGATGAAAATGGACATATTGATGATGCTTTTAGAATGAAATATGTAGAAAATCATTTACATTATGTTCATGAAGCTATATTAGATGGTGTAGAAGTGATGGGATATTTGTATTGGGGACCTATCGATGTTGTTTCAGCTGGAACAGGTGAAATGAGAAAACGTTATGGATTTGTTTATGTTGATCGTTTTAATGATGGTCATGGAACATTAGAACGTCATATTAAAAACTCTTATTATCGTTATAAAGAGATTATTGAAAGTAACGGGGAAATTCTTTTGAAGTCATAAAAAAGTTTTAGGCACTACCTAAAACTTTTTTACTGAAATAAAGTAAATCCAAGATAATAAACAAGAGGATGAAACATTTTAGTATTGAAACCATAACATATACAATCATCCTGTTCACCATCCCAGTCGTTATTCAATTGATCTAATAATGGTTGAACTTCTGAAATTGTGATATCTCCAGTTGCGTAAAATTCACTATGGTCTTTTAATCCGGCATATTCTCTGGCAGGAGAGATAGAAAGATTGGGTTTGATTTGATAAAGTAAATCTTTAATCAGCTTTTCATCTTCTGATTTTTCACTGGAAATAATCACATGTAATCTTAAAAACATCATATCCCTTCTTTCATCATTATTTTAACATATTTTGATAACATGAAAAGATGTATTTACGAAAAAAATAGTGTATAATATTTTTTTAAAAGGAGGTCAATATGAAAAAGACTGTGATTGGTATATTGGCACATGTTGATGCTGGAAAAACAACGCTTTGTGAATGTATGTTATATCTTTCCGGACAGATTCGTCAATTAGGGCGTGTAGATCATCAAGATACTTTTTTAGACTATGATGCACAAGAACGTCATCGTGGTATTACAATTTTTTCTAAACAGGCTTATTTTGAGTGGAAGAATACGCAATTTCTTTTGATGGATACACCTGGACATGCTGATTTTTCAGCGGAAATGGAAAGAACATTACAAATATTAGATTATGCTATTATTGTTGTCAATGGGATGGATGGAATTCAATCACATAGTGAAACAATTTGGCAATTACTTGCACATTATCATGTACCAACTTTTATTTTTGTCAACAAGATGGATCAGACAACTTATCATCAAGAAGAACTTCTTTTAGAATTAACGCAAAAATATCATGATCATTGTATTGATTTTTCTTTACCAGAAAATCAGCTTTTTGAAAATATAGCGTTAGTCAATGATACATTATTAGAAGAATATATGACAAATCAAAAGATTTCACTTCAACATATTCAAGAAAGTATTCAACAAAGACAAATCTTTCCTGTTTTCTTTGGCTCTGCTCTTAAAAATCAAGGAGTTGAAACATTTCTTGATATGTTAGATCAATATACTTTAGAAAAAGTTTATCCTGATACATTAGATGGTTTTGTTTTTAAGGTCACTCATGAACAAGGACAATGTTTGACACATGTTAAATTAACAGGTGGTTCAATTCATATCAAAGAAGTGATTGGAAATGAAAAAGTCGATCAGATTCGTCTTTATAATGGTGAAAAATATACATTAATGATGACAGCCAAAGCTGGCGATGTTGTGGCTTTGAAAGGATTAAAAGCGTTTTTACCAGGTATGACTTTAAACCATCAGACAACAATGCAGCCAGTAATGGTTC
>CALVFK010000159.1 GCA_944326805.1 uncultured Massilimicrobiota sp.
ACCAAGTTTTGTGATGAATCATGATAAAGACAAAGGATTGTATAAAGGCAGTGCCAGAAGTGTGGAAGGTTTTTCTTTACATCAATTTTTCATGGAGCATCGAGATCAGTTTGTTGTTTGTGGAGGCCATTCTTTAGCTGGTGGCTTTACAGTTGATGAAGCTCATTTTGATTCGTTTTGTCAATGTGTTAAGGACTCTTTACAAGGTAGACATTTTCAACCAACAACAGCTGTTTTACAGATTGATGAAAACGATATTTCTCTATCTAGTGTAGAATCTTTATCATTATTAGAGCCTTTTGGTATGAAAAATGAAGAACCTTTATATATATTAAAGAATGTTCCTGTTTCTCGTGTTCAACAAATGGGGCAGGGAAAACATTTAAAGATGGAAAGTCAATTTCCGCATGGTCAGATGTCTATGTTGTATTTTCAACATGGAGATTTATATGGTGAATTAAAAGATATAAAAACAATGAATATTATTGGGACATTACAAATTAATGAATATCGTCATCAAAAAAGTATTAATTTTATTATTAAAGATATTGTATAATCTCTTTATAAAAAGCAGGGATTTTGTTATAATAGACAAATAAGGAGGGCTTTTAAGCTATGGATTTAAAAA
The DNA here is from genome assembly GCA_944326805.1 of uncultured Massilimicrobiota sp. Lineage (GTDB taxonomy): Bacteria > Bacillota_I > Bacilli_A > Erysipelotrichales > Coprobacillaceae > Allocoprobacillus. Next base: position 629 of record CALVFK010000159.1, read on the forward strand.
AGTATATCGCAGATATTCCTGATTTTCCAGAACCGGGTGTTATTTTTAGAGATGTGACACCACTTTTAGCCAATAAAGATGCTTATCAAGAATCTATACGATTAATCAGTGAATTTGCAAAAGATAAAAATGTGGATGTCATTGTAGGACCTGAAGCTAGAGGATTTTTATTTGGATGTCCTGTTGCTTTAGCTTTGCATTGTGGATTTGTTCCTGTAAGAAAACCAGGGAAACTTCCTCGAGAAGTGATTAGTCAATCTTATGACTTGGAATATGGTTCAAATGAAATTCAAATGCATAGTGATAGTATTCAAGCTGGACAAAATGTTTTGGTTGTTGATGATTTATTAGCAACTGGTGGAACAGTTGAGGCGGCTATATCTTTAATTGAAAAAATGGGTGGAAACGTTGTAGGAACTGCTTTTTTAATTGAACTTGAAGCATTAAAAGGAAGGGAACTTTTAAAAGATTATGACGTTTTTTCAGTCTTAAAGTATTAAAAGGGACGATGTCTCTTTTTTTGCATAGTAAAGGGGGAAGAATTTATGAAATATAAAGGAGCACATGATCAAGTGACATTTGATGATGTCTTGGAAAGTTGTTCAACTTACATTACCAAAAAAGAAAGTATTGATTTAATTCAAAAAGCTTATGATTTTATTATGGTAAAACATGAAGGACAAAAACGTAAAAGTGGCGAACCTTATACGGTTCATTTAATCTGGGTAGCATATATTCTGACGACTTTACAAACCGGACCAACAACGATTGCGGCAGGGCTTTTACATGATGTCATGGAAGACTGTGATGTCCCTCGCGAAGAAATGGTCGAACGTTTTGGAGAAGAAATTACCAGTCTTGTTGAAGGTGTAACAAAAATCAATAAAATGCCATTTAAAGATGAAGCTGATGTCTATGCTGAAAATCATCGTAAGATTTATATTGCGATGGCCAAAGATATACGTGTAATCTTAATTAAATTGGCAGATCGTTTGCATAATATGCGTACATTACAGTATATGCCTCCAGCTAAACAACAGCGAATTTCTAGAGAAACATTGGAAGTTTATGCACCAATTGCACATCGTTTAGGTATTAATGATATTCGTATTGAACTGGAAGACCTTTGTTTACACTATTTAGATCCTAAAGCTTATCTTGAAATTTCTGAACTATTAGAACAAAAACGTAGTGAAAGAAAAGAATCTGTTGAAAAAATGATGAAATCCGTAGAAAAATTACTGGATGAAAATCATATTGATTATCGTATTAAAGGTAGAGCAAAACATATTTATAGTATTTATAAAAAAATGGTTATTAAACATAAACGCTTTGATGAACTTTATGATTTAAATGCTTTACGTATTATCTTAAAAGATAAAATGAAATGTTATGAAGTCTTAGGTATTATTCATGATCATTTTCGTCCTTTACCAGGTCGTTTTAAAGATTATATTGCTATGCCTAAGCCCAATATGTATCAGTCTTTGCATACGGCTGTTATTGGTGAGGATGGACATATTTTTGAAATACAGATTCGTACTGAAGAAATGGACGAACTGGCAGAACGTGGGGTGGCTTCTCACTGGCGATATAAAGAAGGAAAAGATTATTCATCAAGACAGGAACAAAAAGACATTGTTGATAAATTACAATGGCTGGGTGATTTTATTACTTTAAGTGATGAAATTAAAGATGGCGATGCCAAAGAATATTATGATTCGTTAAAACGTGATATTTTTGAAGCTAATGTCTATGTCATGACACCACAAGGAAAAATTGTTGAACTTCCTAATGGGGCAACACCTATTGATTTTGCCTATCGTATTCATACTGAAGTCGGTCACCATGCAGTAGGGGCAATCGTTAATAATGTCATGGTCCCTATCAATACCAAACTGAAAACAGGTGATGTCTGTGAAATCAAAACGAATAAAAATTCTGGACCGAGTGAAGACTGGTTGAAATTTGTCAGAACAGCCGGAGCGAGAAATAAAATTAGACAATATATTTCTAAAAAAGATGCAGAAACACAAAAAGAAGCTATAGAAGAAGGAAAGAAGCTTTTAAAAGAAGAAATTCGTAAACGTAATTTAGATGAAAAGAAATTTCTTGATCCAGAAACTTATAAATCATATTTTGGTTCTTTTGGAGCTAGAAATTTTGATGATTTAATGCTGGTTATTGGAAAAAAACAGGCGACAGCTGCCACCCTTATAGATAAAGTCTTACCATCAAAAACTGGTTTCTTTGATAATCTTTCAAAGATTTTAAAGAAGAACAATAATGCTTTAAAAAATCAAAAGAAAAGCAGCAGTTTAGGTATTAGTGTTAAAGGTGTGGATGGATTAAAGGTTCAATTATCAAAATGTTGTAATCCTATTCCCGGTGATGAGATTATTGGATATGTGTCAAAAGGGCAAGGAATCAAAGTTCATCGTGCAGATTGTCCTAACTTAAAAGGTGTAGAAAAAGGACGTCTGATTGATGTTTATTGGGATTATACAAATATTATGCAAAAACGTTTTGAAGTTGATATTGATATTAGAGGTTTAGATCGTCCTAATTTATTGAATGATATCATTACTGTACTAGGACAGGTTAAGGTTAATATTTTAAATATTAATGCAGGTGTTGTTGATACAGAAGCACAAATTCAATTAAAACTTTCTGTAGAGAATGCTGAACTTCTACAATTAACAATTGATAATTTAAATAAAATACAAGGTGTTTATAGTATTTCAAGAGTCATTCATTAATTTTTGATCATAAATAGAGTTCTCTATTTATGATTTTTTATAATCAAAAAAGTAACGATAAAAAGAAGATAAATTGGAATTAATATTTTCATAATATGAAAATGAAAAGGCTTTCAATTTTATAAAAAATGTGTTATGATATAGACGAAGAAAAGGAAAGGAAATGAAAGGAGGTCTTAAAGATGAAAGAAAATAGAAAAATCAAAATTTTATATTTAGGACCTAGATTCATGGAAAATCTCCTTCTTCCAAAAGAGTATCGTTTAGAAAGAGATCTTCTACCCCCTAACATACGTTAGACCTGGTAATGATAGGTCTTCATCAAAAAAGTTCGTGATATAATAAAGTGTCATCATAATGAGTGAATGAGAAAGTTGATTGTTTGTATAAATAAGCAATAAGTAAAAAAAGCATTGTGATATGGCTTTATCGAAAATATGGAAACATTATTCATGAGATTATCTATATGGATATAGTTTTTGATTCATAGAAATATAGATAAGTTAATAGATAATAGAGTGTCATCGTTATTTATAAAAATGAATATAAATGAATCACATTGAAGATAATATTTCTTCTTTAAAAATAATGGATAGGAATCAAGAAGT
>CALVFK010000160.1 GCA_944326805.1 uncultured Massilimicrobiota sp.
TCGTTTGAGGGGCCTTTTGACGAATCATATGACATATTTTTTCGATATACTCAATATTCCATATATAACAAGAAAAAGCAATAATATCACAGTTTCTCTCTAAAAGATCATCCACTATATGTTCTAGAGAATCTTTAATCGTATATTCTTTAAAATCGACATCAAAACGATGATAAGATGCCACATAAAGCAAACGTAAAGCTAATGATGTATGAATATATTTAGAATTTAATGTTGTAATGATTGTTTTCATAAATTTCTCCTAAAAAATAATCTAGGGTTTCCCCTAGATTATGATCTTTTTTGAATATCAGGGATAATCCCTTTATTTAAGCAATATTCTTCTAATGTCCAGCCATTATTAAAAATTTCTTTAGCCGCTTCTTTACCAACATATCTAAAATGCCAAGGTTCATTAGCAATTCCAGTAATATCAGCTTTGTTTTCTTCAAATCTTAAAATATACCCATATTTATAAGAATTGGCAATACACCATTTATAATCAGGCTTATAACCAAAGCGACTATTTTCAATACCATTTAATTTGTCATCAATCACAGCCTGACATGTCAAATCAACACCTAATCCTGTCTGATGTTCACTTGCTCCTGGTTCAGCAACAAGGCTTGCTGCCGTCACAGGATCATATTTATCAAAATATTCATCATATGTTTTCTTTTGATGTGCATATGAACGATAAGCACTATTGACAACCAAATCATAGCCTTCCTTTTTGGCCGCATCAAACATATCTACTAAAGCATCAGCAGCTTCTTTACGTAATCTCGCATCATCACAATCTGAAGCCACTTTGACCTTGCTAGGATCAGGATTCACTAAATCAGATGGTTCATAATCTGCTGACAAATAGAATCCTTTTTTAACAAGTGATAAAACATCATCAGGATTTTGAATTGTATAAGATTGATCAACTTCATTTTCAGAAATAATAAAAGGATATGTTGTAATGAGTACAGCATAATTATAATTCTGACTCTCTTTATAAACTTTCATATACTGATCTATATCCGCAAAAACAAATCCTTTGACTTTCATAAAAGGTTCAATTTGTGCATAAGTATATTGCTGATCCACCAGATGTTTGACTTCATTAATACTTGCTGTCTTTAAAACTTCCCAAATCTGCTCATTAGAATAATTTAATGTTGTAAGTTTAGGAACATAATTTTCAAAAATATTATCAACAGTCGTAATCACTTCAGCAACTTCCATATCTTTATGTAAAGATAAATATTTTTCATATTCATCATAATATTGAACTTTTTCACTTTGTTTTAACCATTGTGTGATATGTTCCAGTTTATCATGAGATAAAATTTCATCAACACCATCACCATCTAAGGCTAAAATTTCATTTTGTTGTGCAAAAGAATATCCTTTAAAAGCTAATTGAATACGACTAAAATTAAACCAGACAACAACGCCAATAATCAATAAAACAACCACACCAATAATAGCTATTCTATCCCAACGTATTCTTGAACGTCTTGATGAAGAATACGAACTATAATATGTATATCTTTTCCCTCTATTAAATCTCATAATCCACCTCTTTTCTCTGCTTTATAGTTTATCATATTCAACGTCATAATTCTACATTTTCAGCAAAATTCACACGATTAAAAAATGACATTTCATAATCTTATTGCATTCTTGTTATAATTATGTTATTTTATTTGTTGTATATAAAGGAGGTTTCTCTATGCATTTTGTAATTTGTATGTTTATTGCATGTATCTGTCTGATTACTGCTGTACTCTTTACAGAAGTTTTTCCAAAATGGTTCAAAGCAGTCCTTGCCTTGCTTGGAAGTGCAACAGCAGGATATGCAATAGCTATATTGATTAGAAAAGTTGCAATGTGGACAAACGCTTTTACAAAGCCACAGCTTTTACCAACAGCAGGTATTTGCGCTGGCATTATGCTTATTATTGTCATCATTGTTGTATTTATTCTTAAAAAAAGAAAAGCAAAAAAAGCCTAAAAACAATCTTTATTCTATAGAGATTGTTTTTATAATCTTTAGATAAATTTAACATAGATTTCACTTACATTCCTACAAGAACACTTATAATATTATTAAAGGATGTGAGTGAAATGCTATACAAAGAATATTACTTTTCTGGTTTAATGATGTCCATCATTGCCTGTTTTGGTTGTCCTTTGAGTTTAATCAATCTGATTCCACTCATGAGTGCTTATCAGCTGATTCAAAAAGCAAAAGAGAAAAATCTTCCAGAGAACCTATATAAACGTTTATCTTCACTTTTTTATATTGCAGTGACATTAACATTGATGTCAACAATTCTCTATTTAAGTTTACAGTGGTGATTTTTAATCACCACTGTTTTGCATAATATAAACACTGACACTGCCATCATTAACTGGAAAAACACCATATCCCTGCTCATCAATCTCAACTCTTTGTCGATGATGCCCTAAATAATCATAAAAGATCTGATGACAATAAGATATCCCCACATACATCTTTAAAATTCCACCTCTTTGATTGGTCATCACACAAGCCAAACCATACATTTCACGTGTCCAGCCAATGATATGACGATCGTAAAAATAATCGTTTTGCTGACCATAGGCATAATGTTTTCTTAAATATAAAAGTTTATCCAATATTTCACTTTGCCCCTTGATAACTGGTTTTGCAATACCATAATAATCCCCATAAAAAACACATGGATAGCCATCTTTTCTTAAAAGAATAAGTGCATAAGCCAAAGGCTTAAACCAATCCATCACCCATGACTGTAAACCTTGCTGGGGCTGTGTATCATGATTATCCACAAACGTTACAGCATTCATACAAGCCTTTTGAACAAGCGTTCCTTCAAATATTTTAGACATATCATATTCGCCAAAACTATGTGATGCTTCATAAAAATGATAATGTAAAGGTACATCAAAAAGAGACATCCTGCCACCTACCTGATTTAAATAATGAAGCAGTTTTTGGACATCCCCATGCCAATATTCACCAACAGTAAATAACTCTTGATGAGTATATTCACGCATACAATCAAGCCAGCGACAAAAGAATGAAGCACGAATATGTTTTAAAGCATCTAGACGAAATCCATCCAGATGAGTCGTATCCCAATACCATTTTCCCCATCTTTCCAGTTCTTCAACAACTCGAGGATTGGAAAAATCCAGATCAGCTCCCATTAAATAATCATAGTTTCCATTTTCATCATCAACCTGTGTATCCCAATTTTTATCTTGAAATAAAAAGGTTGCATGACGCTTCGTTTTGGCATCATAATCTATTCCATCAAAACAAGTCCAGTCCCATGTAAAATCACTATATTTTTGATGCCTTTGAGGAAATGTAAATAATGTTGGTACACGAACCCATTCTTCTTGAACTTCTACATCATAACGATTTTTTTGATTCACTTCACTTGCCTTAACATCTTCATAACCATCCGCTCCCATCTTATGGTCGAAAACAATATCTCCATAAACTTGGATATGATATTGATGTAATGTTTGAATTGCTTTTAAGTAATCTTCTTTTGTACCATATTTGGTAGGAATACTCCCTTTTTGATCAAATTCACCTAAATCATATAAATCATAAACACCATAACCAACATCATTATTCCCAGCCATACCTTTATAAGCTGGTGGTAACCATAAAGCTGTTATACCTATATCATGAAGATGTTTAGCATCTTCTTGTATCTTTTGAAATAAAAATGGTTGAGAAGGTAAATACCATTCAAAATACTGCATCAAAACACCCTGTTTCATATCAATTCCTCCTTTCTTTGAGTATAAAGAAAAAAATCAAGAACTGCAATAAACAGTCTTGATTTTTCATTATTTCATTAACTGATTAATGATATTCATCATTTCTTCAATTTTTAAATCAGCATCTTTACTGCCAATGGCATCATGAACACAATGTTGCATATGGGC
>CALVFK010000161.1 GCA_944326805.1 uncultured Massilimicrobiota sp.
GTTCATTTTCATTGATTTTATCATGGTTTTTTTCTTCAATTTTCCAAAAAAAAGAATATCTTTTTTTAACTCGATATAAACTGTACCCTGTAAAATGGACAGTTAAATAAAAAGGTATCACTCTAAAATGTGATGCTGAATATTTAACCGACTCTGTTTTACAGGGTCTTTTATTTTGCTTATAATATGATTTGATGAAAGGATTGATTGGAATGGGTGTAAACTATTTTACTGATGAACAAATTAAAGTACTCAAGGATAATCCATATATTGAAAAAATATCTTACAAAAGCATTAAATACTCCCAAAAGTTTAAAATGGAGTTCTGGTCACGCTATTCACAAGGAGAAGCCCCTTCTTCCATACTTTCTTCCTTTGATATTGATCCACATATTCTTGGACCAAAACGCATAAGTAATATTGTTCAACGAATAAAGAAGGAAGCAGAACGCTTAGAAGGATTTGAAGATACCAGAAAACACAATGCAGGTCGCCCTAGAACAAGAGACATGTCCCCTGAAGAAAAGATTGCTTATCTTGAACATAAGATTGCCTATCAAAAACAGGAAATAGAGTTTCTAAAAAAAATAAGATCACTGGAGAGGGAAGCCTATTGGAAACTGCAGAAGAAAAATACAAAATCATCGAAGAAATGATTTCTCGAGATGACAATCTTCTCAACATTACCAGATTATGTGAAATTGCAGAAGTTTCCAGAAGTGGCTTCTACAACTGGAAAAATAACTGCAATAAGCGTCAGCAGAAAGAACAGCGGGACAAGAACGATTTTGAACTCATATTGAAGGCATATCAGTACAGAGGATATGATAAAGGAGCAAGAAGCATTCACATGCATCTGCTACACATGGGAGTAAGGATGAATATCAAAAAAATAAGGAGGCTCATGAAAAAATATGGACTTTTCTGCAAAATAAGAAAAGCCAATCCATATAGAAGAATGGCAAAAGCAATAAAAACAAATAATATTGCCCCCAATGTTGTCAATCGTGATTTCATACAGGAACCAAGAATAGTCATATTAACCGATATTACATATCTCTTTTATGGGAAAGAAAGAAGAAAAGCATATCTATCGGTCATGAAGGATGCATTTACCAATGAGATACTATCATATGTTGTCAGCGAATCATTGGAGATTGACTTTGTGTTAATGACTGTAAAACAACTGTTTGAAAAGCATGGAGCGACAATCAAAACAAACAAGACGATATGCCATAGCGACCAGGGCATTCATTACACCAGTATAGATTTTCAAAAGCTGCTCAAGGACAAAGGATTGAGGCAATCAATGTCAAGAAGGGGCAACTGCTGGGATAATGCACCACAGGAATCCTTTTTTGGTCATATGAAAGATGAAATAGATATAAGCAGGTGCAACACTTTCAATGACCTTAAAGCAGTTATAGATGATTATATAGATTACTACAATAACGAAAGATATCAGTGGGACCTGGCAAAACTGTCACCTTCAGAATATTATCAGTACTGGCTGTCAGATATATATCCAATAGACATAAAAAAATGATACTATTCAAAAATAGTATCATCATATTGAAAACGCATCATATCATGATATTGGTTTCTTTCATCCAAGAGTTCTTCTTCAAGGTCAATATTAAGCTGAGATTCAAAACGGGTCTGCATCTCAATCATCTGATAGGATAAGACTTCACATTGATTTTCAAGCCAGAAGATATATTCGCGAGTGGACATGAACTTATAACCATCAGTGTAGGACTGATAATCCTGACTGAAAAGATCCTTAAGCTCACTAATGGTCATAAGCACAGTTGACACATCAAAATCATTGTGGAAAACATTGAAAAGCTGTTCCTCGTTCCAAAAGGAATCTGAGAAATCGGCGAGTTGACAGGACGTGTTAAGTGAAGGGAAAGCAATCCAGTTATAATAGACACCTTTAGAAAGGATTCCTTCAATAACATTACCATTTCTGTTGACCTTAAATTCAATACAGTTGTCATACTTGACACAAACAAGTTTAAACTTTTTAGAATCATTAAAAATATACATAATCATCTTAGACACAAAGCCACTGATCTTGACCAGTGGCTTAAGACTGTGTCATTCCTCCTTGACACAATCATATAAGATAATATTCGTTAAAAATATACCTTTTTATTTAATTGTCCTTGACATAGGGTACACTTTACCCTTTAAAAATATCTTCTTCTTTTATTTTTAAATGAATATTTGTATGTCATTGTATAACGGGGATGATTTTGGTAAAGCATATACAATCCTACACATTCTAAAGGAATAGACAATGCTAAAATGTTTGTTAAATCTGGTAGAATCAATAAATGTGAATTCAACATACCAAGCAAAAAACCAACAATAAATATAAAGATTGTAAAAATCTTACCTAGCTTCATTAAAACTGTTCCTTCTGCTTTTTTAAGATTTAAAAATTCTATTCCTATCAATAATCCTACTACAAAAGCTATCAAAGTCTTTTCAATCAATGCACTTTGCATAAAACCAACACAAACCAATATGATATAAGGTATCATCATTCCTAAAATTTTATTCATAAATAACATCCCGTCCTTTTTTATCATTATAATTGACATATCTTGTCGTTTCAAGTCAAAGATTGGAAAATATATAATACTGTTAAACAGACAAGGATAATCGAATGATTCCAATCACATTGAATCATTCTTTTTTCATTGATATAATATATATAGATATGACAATTCAATGGAGGAAATCAAGTATGAAAGATTTAATTCTTATCACAATCATTGGTTTTATAATGTATATTATGTTGTCTATAATAGATAAGTTTATTTATACTGTTCCTAATATCATTTACATTCCTATTGGCATTTTAAGTATCATTTTTGTTTTAATGGGTTCTTTCATCAAGCTAAAGAGTAAGTGAAAATAAAAAAGCGGTGGTTATTTCAATCAGCCGCTTTTCTATACCCAAATCAAGATTGATATCATTGTTTAAACAATCAATCTATATCTCATTTTCAATACAACATACTTTATTTTTCAACTCATGATAACTTATATTTTCAATAATATAGTGAAAGACACTCTCAATTTGTGTTTCACTGCATGATTCAAGCCAACGACTATCTTGATGATATTTCTCCTCAATAAGTTTCTTAGCACTTTCTCATTTCCTACGATTCATACCTTCTTCTCGATTTCGCATCATTCTACTTTCAATAAGCAATCTTTCTCGTTCAATCTCATAACTTTTAATAATTTCTTCATCACTTTGAATAAATTTTTGATGCATATTCATAACTTCTTCAACCAAACTATTTAATTCATTATAAGAATGTAGTTGATTATATGTAATGGCTTTTCCAGGTCAAATTCCCCCTTTAATAACTGTGACTGCAACAATACTGTTTTTACTCTTTCACTACTATAAGTTAATTGCCTATGAATATCACCTTTTTGTATCACATGATAATAATATGAAAAAAACTTTATAGGTTTTCCTGTATAAAAAATGAGTTGATATACATTTTTTAAGATAGATATAATTCACTCCCATTTGTTCTTGATAATTAATTCATCTTCCCAACAACATCAAGAATTCATTTCTTATTTTGATAAGAACTTTTAATAGTTTCACTACTTTTAACATATGTCTTTTGAATCGTCTTGTCCCCTGATACATACTGCCATAAAAAGTATCACAGTTTAGAACTATAAATCAAAAATATGATGTTAACTTCCCATAAAAACGTGACATTTTATGACAAATTATGTTAAAATCAAAACGTTTTAATAAATGAGGAGAGGAAAAAATGAATAAAGAAGAAAATGTTACAACTGTAAGTGATGAAAATATTTATAAACTCAATGGACGTGTTCCCTTGAAAAAAGCTATTCCTTTCGGTTTACAGCATGTTTTAGCAATGTTTGTTGCCAATCTAGCACCTGTAA
>CALVFK010000162.1 GCA_944326805.1 uncultured Massilimicrobiota sp.
TATGGCTGGATATGATGTATCAGATTCCATGGACGATTTCTTTATGTATTCGTGTCGTGAAAGAATGTGCTATATTACCTATTGAAATATTTATTGGATATAGCTTGATACCATTTTTAAGAAGAATATGGGTACACTTAGAAAAATAAACAACAAGGATTAAGAGTCCTGTTGTTTTTTTATTTCATGTCCGTCTTCATCAACTTCAACAACTTCAAAAAAATATTCAAAAAGACGAGTTAATATGTTTTTCATAGACACATTTTTCATTCCTTTCAAAATAAGTGTATGTCGATATTGAAAAATTATGTTTGAAAAGTCAAAAAATGTAAACACTAAAAAAGAGGTGATGAAAATGGATCATAAAGAATATGATCAGTTAGCTGAAACATTAAAACCAGTTGGACATAAAATGAAAAATGCTTTTTTTGCTTTTATCTATGGAGGAATCATTGGGATTCTGGCACAGGGTGTTTTAGAATTTTTTATGAATGTCTACGATATCAGTCAAAAAGAAGCAACGCCCATGATGACGATTACATTGGTTTTTATGAGTTGTTTATTAACGGGATTAGGTATTTATGATAAATTAGCTCAAAAGGCTGGAGCTGGGACTTTCATTCCTATTACCGGTTTTGCAAATAGTATGACCTCAAGTGCCATAGATAGTCAAAGTGAAGGACTGATTATGGGGATTGGCAGTAACATGTTTAAATTAGGAGGAACAGTTATTACCTATGGAATTGTCAGTTCTGCCCTGTTAGGAGTGATACGCTATGTCATTACACTTTTTGGGTAATTCAGTTACTTTAGAAAATGTCTTTATCGCATCTTCTGGTACTGTCTGTGGACCTTTAGAATACTTAGGGCCATTAGGCAGCTGTTTTGATAAAAGTATTCAAGATTATCACTATGGTGAAAAATCATTTGAAAAAGCCGAAAGAAAAATGTTAAGGGATGCTTTGGATATCTGCTTAAAAAGAGAACGATTAAAATATCATGATGTAGATTTATATTTAGGCAGTGATTTATTGAATCAGATCACTTCTGTCAATTATTTAGCTAGAGAAATACCAAAACCGTTTATTGGTGTTTATGGGGCTTGTTCAGGTTTTGCTTTATCATTAGCTTTAGGTTCTTTGCTTGTAGAAGCAGGCTTTGTTGATAAAGTCATCACAATGGTATCAAGTCATAATGCTTCGGCAGAAAGGCAATATCGTTATCCTGTCGAATATGGTGTACAAAAGAAAGCAACAACAACCTTTACAGCAACCGGAGCAGTAACGACTTTACTGACATCGCAAAAACACCCTGTGAAAGTTGAAGCCATCACTTTAGGACGAGTCATTGATTATGAGCAGACAGATGCGAATGATATGGGACGTGCGATGGCTCCTGCAGCATTTGATACCTTAATGAATCATTTTCAAGATTTAAAACGTAGTTTTCATGATTATGATCTGGTTGTGACAGGTGATTTATCAATGTATGGACATCAGATTTTAAAAGAAATGTTACAACGTCAAAAAATAGATGTTGTTCGCTATAATGATTGTGGTTGTATGCTTTATGATTTATCTCATCAGTCCGTTTTTCAAGGAGGCAGTGGCTGTGCCTGTAGTGCTTTGGTGACAATGGGTTCTTTATATCCACAACTTAAAGACAAAAAATTAAAACGAGTTCTTGTTGTTTCAACAGGTGCTTTGTTGTCACCAATGATGAGTGCTCAAAAAGAAAGTATTCCATGTATTGCTCATGCTATGAGTCTGGAGGCGGTAGAATGAATTATTTATTAGCATTTTTATTTAGTGGTTTTATTTGTTTGATTGCACAGCTTATTTATGATCATAGTCGTTTAACTCCGGGACATATTACGAGTTTATTTGTTGTCTTAGGTTCTTTTTTAGATCTTTTCCATATTTATGATCGTCTGGTTGATATTTTTCATGCCGGAGCTTTAATTCCCATTACCAGTTTTGGACATTCTTTAATGCATGGAGCTATGGCAGCTACGCAAGAATATGGTATTTTTGGTATTGCGATGGGAATGTTTGATTTAACAGCGGCAGGCATCAGTGCAGCTATTCTTTTTGCGTTTTTGGCTGCGATGATATTTAAACCAAAATCATGAACGATTCTTATGATTTAAAACATCGTATTTTAAATTATAAAGGAAGACTTGTTCATCTTTATTTTTTAGCAAGTTTATCTAACGATGTTTTGATTTCTCGACTGGTAGAAGGGATTGAAAGCAAAGAAGGAAAAGATTTAGAGAATTGTATTCATATGGGAGATGTTGTGATTGTTTCTACAAATGATATTGATAAAATACAAAAAGCCCTGTTAGGTGGCAATAGTGCTTTATTTGATGGTGAAACGACTTATTTAATGGATACCAAAAACTATCCTAATCGTTCTATAGAAGAACCAGAAACAGAAAAGAGTGTACGAGGAGCTAAAGATGGTTTTAATGAATCTATTTTAAATAATACAGGACTGATTCGTCGACGTATCAAGACACCAGAATTATGTTTTCATTTAACCACAATGGGAACACAAAATCCAATTGATATAGCTGTAGCTTATTTAGAAGATAAAGTGAATAAAGACGTTTTAAATCAATTATTACAGCGTATTTCTCAAGTTCAATCACAAGAATTTATAATGAGTGATCGTGCTATTGAAGAAGTCCTTTTACAGCAGGGATATAATCCATTTCCTTTGGTTAGATATAGTGAAAGACCAGATATTGTCGCAACACATATTCAACATGGCTATATTGCGATTTTGTGTGATACATCATCTTCCGTTGTCATGTTACCAACAACACTATTTGAAATTTTAGAACATGTCGAAGAACATCGTCAAACACCATTAATAGGAACATTTATCCGTTTAATTCGTATGGCTGCTGTTTTCTTATCTATTTACCTTGTTCCCATTTATGCTTTATGTTCATCCTTTTTAAAATGGGATTATTCCTTTTTTATACAAATTCTAATCGTCGAACTTTCTATTGAACTTTTACGTATAGCAACCGTTCATACCCCCCAATCTTTATCGAATGCTATGGGATTGATTGCAGCTGTTTTATTAGGAGAATTTGCGATTCAATTAGGTTTTTTCTCAGAAGATATTTTAATGTTTTGTGCTATCGGGACAGTGGGTGGTTTTGCAACACCTAATTATGAATTATCACTGACTAATAAATATATAAAAGTCATGATGATTTTTTGTATGATGTTTTTCAATATTTATGGTTTTATTGTTTTTAATCTTGTTTTATGGATAGCTTTAGCTCGTATTAAGACTTTCGGTGTGTCTTATTTATATCCTTTATATCCTTTTCATGGTCGAGAACTTTTACGTTTCTTCATTCGCCAACCCAAACATGATGAAACAAATACATAATCTTTTCTTTTCAGTTTTTATAAATAATGATAGAATAGAAAAGAATGGGAGAGAAGATTATGGAAGCAAAGAATTATCAACATTATATTCAAATTTTAAAAGAAGAATTAGTTCCAGCAATGGGATGTACTGAACCCATTGCATTAGCTTATTGTGCCAGTAAATGCCGTGATGTTTTAGATGATGAGATTATCAAAGCTCATGTTCAAGTCAGTGGAAATATTATTAAGAATGTTAAAAGTGTTGTTGTTCCTAATACAGGAGGACTGAAAGGAATTGCTTCAAGTATTGCAGCAGGGGTTGTTGCGGGAAAAACGGAAAAAGTCTTAGAAGTGATTGCTGAAGTTCATGAACAACAAAAACAAGAGATGCAACAATGGTTAGAACAAATCCCTATTGATATTTCACCATTAGAAAGTGAATGTGCTTTAGATATATGTGTAGAACTGATTGGAAAAGAACATCAGGCAAAAGTACGCATTGTTGGTTTTCATACTA
>CALVFK010000163.1 GCA_944326805.1 uncultured Massilimicrobiota sp.
GAATTTTGGTATTTTGCCAGATCTTTTGACACGTGTTAAGAAAAAAGAACGTAAAGAAGCTTATGCAAATCGAGCCATAACAGTGATGAAGGATTTTTTGAGTCATGTCTGATTTTGCAAAAATGGCAAATGACTACCTGTCTTATTTGCAATATGTCAAAAAGTATTCAGTTCTAACAGTTACGGGTTATCGAAGGGATATTTATGAATTTATTGTCTATTGTCATCGTGAGGGTATAGAAAGCTTTGAAACTGTTCAATATTCTTTTTTAAGAGGTTATTTGGCATATTTACATACCAAAAGTTTATCACCTAAAACGATTAATCATAAAATGAGCAGTTTAAGAGGATTATATCGTTATTTACAAAAAGAAGAATTGCTTGATGATAATCCGTTTCTTTTAGTTGAGTCTTTAAAAGAACCACAGCGTCAACCAGACTTTCTTTATATGGATGAAATGTTGGATTTATTAGATAGTATTGATACACATACAGTTTTAGGGCGTCGTAATAAAGCTATGTTGGAATTGATGTATGCCTCAGGGCTACGTTGTCTGGAAGTCGTTGAAATGCAGTTGTCACAAATTGATTTTTCCAGACAGTTATTGTTTATTCATGGAAAAGGTGGGAAGGATCGTTATGTGCCTTTTCATGATTTGGCTGCCAAGTGGCTGAAAGATTATATTGAAAATGACCGTTATGAAATCATGATGAAAGCACATCAAAACCATAACTATGTGTTTGTCAATAAATTAGGAAAACCACTTACAAATCGTGGTGTTGAAGATATTGTGGATCGGGTTGTAAAAAAATATGATCCAACTAAGAAGATTCATCCACATACGATTCGTCATTCTTTTGCGACTCATTTATTGGAACAGGGTCTTGATATTCGTGTTGTTCAAGAGTTGTTAGGACATGCCAATTTATCAACAACCCAAGTCTATACTCATATTACCAATCAGCATTTAAAAGAGGTTTATGATCATTCTCATCCAAGAAATCAATAAAGAAATGAGAATGTTTTAAAAAAATATTGACGATAAGATGATAAAATGATAATATACTCATGTTGTAGACCTCTAGCTACAACCGCACATGCAAGGTATTAAAGCATAGCTGCCTTGATTGGCGAGTCTGAGATTATTATAGAAAAGAAGGAGGTACATCATGTACGCAATTATTGAAACTGGTGGAAAACAATTAAAAGTTGAAGTTGGAGATACTATTTTTGTTGAAAAATTAGATGTTGCTGAAGGAGAAGAAGTTGTTTTAGATAAAGTTTTATTTATTGGAGATAAAACAAATAAAATTGGGAATCCTTATATTAAAGGAGCAACTGTAACGGCTCAAGTTGAAAAACATGGAAAAGAAAAGAAAGTATTAATTTATAAATACAATCCTAAGAAACATTATCACAAAAAACAAGGACATAGACAACCTTATACAAAATTAGTGATCAAAGATATTAAAAAAACAGCTAGAAAAGCAAAACAAGAAGCTAGTGAAGCTGCTGAATAATGATTAAAGCAGTTATCAAAAAACATAATCAATCGATTGTGCAGGTGACTGTTTCAGGTCATGCACAAAGTGCTGAATATGGTAAGGATCTGGTATGTGCTGGTGTGAGTACAATTTGTGTTGGGATAGCGAACGCTTTGGTTCAATATCAATTTTTATCACAGCATTTAGGAACAATAGAATTAAAAGAAGGATTGATTGATATTAAGGTTCATCAAGACAATGAACAGATTCAAGTGGTGCTAGGGACATTTGAAGTGATGTTGAAAACGGTTGAGGAATCTTATTCAAAATACATGAAAATTGAGAAAATGGAGGTATGAAACCATGATGTTTAAGTTAGATTTACAATTATTCGCTTCTAAAAAAGGGGTAGGGTCAACAAAGAATGGTCGTGATTCTAAATCTAAAAGATTAGGAGCTAAATTATCTGATGGGCAATTCTGTACTGCTGGTTCTATCATTTACAGACAAAGAGGAACAAAAATTCATCCAGGTGTAAATGTTGGAAAAGGTGGAGATGACACTTTATTTGCAAAAGTAGATGGTGTTGTGAAATTTGAAAGAGATGGAAGATCAAGAAAGAAAGTTTCTGTTTACCCAGCTGCTTAATAGGAATCCCTTATAGAGGGGTTCTTTTTTTTGAAAAAAGAGAAAGAAGGTGAAAAGATGAAATTTATTGATAAGGTACATATATATGTTGAAGCTGGAAAAGGTGGCGATGGTGTTGTTGCTTTTCGTCGAGAAGCCTATGTTCCTAAAGGTGGTCCAGCCGGTGGTGATGGTGGTAAAGGTGGTAGTATTATTTTTGAAGCCACAACTTCTTTATCGACTTTATTGGATTTTAGATATCACCGTGAATATAAAGCAAAAAATGGTGGTCAGGGAATGGCAAAAAAGATGCATGGAGCTGATGGGGCAGACATGATCTTAAAAGTTCCTGTAGGAACAGTTATTTATGATGAAGATAGTGGTCGTGTTCTGGCGGATTTAACACAAGATAAACAAAGAGCTGTTATCGCTAAAGGTGGACGTGGTGGACGTGGAAATGCCCGTTTTGCGACAAGCCGTAATCCGGCTCCAACTATTTGTGAACATGGAGAACCAGGTGAAAAATATAATCTGACTTGTGAATTGAAATTACTTGCAGATGTAGGGCTTGTAGGTTTTCCATCAGTTGGAAAATCAACGCTTTTATCAGTTGTCACACGTGCTAGACCGGAAATTGCTGATTATCATTTTACAACGATTGTGCCTAATTTAGGTGTGGCTCAGTCTAAAGATGGTCGTTCATTTGTCATGGCTGACTTACCGGGATTAATTGAAGGAGCCAGTCAAGGAAAAGGTTTGGGTCATCAATTTTTACGTCATATTGAAAGATGTCGTGTCATCGTTCATGTGATTGATATGGGTGGTAGTGAAGGTCGTGATCCTTATGAAGATTATCTGGCTATCAATAAAGAATTAGGTGAATATAAATATCGTCTGCTGGAAAGACCTCAGATTATTGTAGCCAATAAGATGGATGAACCTGAAGCAGAAGAAAATTTAAAACGTTTTAAAGAACAGCTTGGTGAAGATATTCCGGTTTTTCCTGTGATTGCGTTGATTCAAGAAGGTGTGGATATGGTTTTATATGCGATTGCTGATTTATTGGATCGCACACCATCATTTGCTTCTCAAGATGAGGAAGTAGAAAATACTGTTTTATATACATATCAAAAACCAGATGAAATTGGATTTGAAATTCATAATATGGGTAATGGTCAATGGCATGTAACGGGAGAACGTGTTGAAAAGATTGTACAAATGGCTTCACTGGGAAGTGATGATGGTATCAAACGTTTTGCTCAAAAGATGCGTCATATTGGCTTGGATGATGCTTTGCGTGTGGCTGGTGTTCAAGCAGGAGATACTGTATCTATTTTAGATTTTGAATTTGAATTTTATGAATAAAAATGAGAAAAAATGTTTCTCATTTTTTATTTACCTTAAAAGTGTGCTATAATGATGAGGATATTATGAAATGGGAGTTTTGATATGTATAGTTATATAAAAGGTATTATTGTGGATATGCGTCAAGATCATATTGTTGTTGATAATCAAGGAATCGGATATTTGATTTATGTTTCTAATCCTTATCAGTTTCAACGTGGTAAAGAAACGCTGGTTTATGTCTATCAGCAGGTCAAAGAGGATGGCATTGCTCTTTTTGGCTTTTTGACACTGGAAGAAAAAGATTTATTTTTAAAGCTGATTCTTGTAAAAGGCATTGGTTGTAAAACAGCCATTGGTATTTTAGCAACAGGAGATGTTCAGGCCATTATATCAGCTATTGAATCTAAGAATATTAGTTATTTAAGAAAGATTCCGGGTATCGGGCC
>CALVFK010000164.1 GCA_944326805.1 uncultured Massilimicrobiota sp.
ACTTTCATTCAACCAGACAACACCCACAACAATACTTGTAATAGGTTCTAACGTTGATAAAATAGCTGTCAAAGAAGCCCCTAAACAATAAATACCTTTTTGAAGTAAAACAACACCAACTAAAGATGTCAAAATAGCCACAACTCCAGAAAGAATATACGCTTGAACGGGTAATATTGTTATACGTCCAAGTAAGAAAGCTAAAATAAAAATAACAATGGAATTCATCAAAACAAGATAAAAATTAAAAACATAAGGACTCATATAACGAATCGAAGAATGGTCCATACCTACCATATAATAAGCAAAAAAGACACCGGATAAAATGGCTAGTAAAGCACCTATTAATGATGACGAAGATGAATCCATAAAACAAAAGATACCAATAATAGCTAATGCCAGACAACATAGTTGTTGTTTATTTAATTTTTGATGATACAAAATAAAATTCATGCAAACCACAAAAAGTGGATATAAGAAATGCAAAACTGTTGCACTACCTACACCAATATATTCATAAGAAGAATATAACATAACAATCGTCAATGTATTACCAAAAAAGCCTACTTTAAAAACATCCAGACATTGTGATTTGTTTAATCGAAGAGATTGACCTTGATAAATCACAATCATCAAAAATAGTGGTAACACAAAAAGATGTCTTAAAAAAGCCAGTTGAACACCATTGTTCCCCATTGCATAAGTCAATTTTCCAACTGCTGGTGTCACTCCAAATAAAATCGTCGCAATCATTGTAAAAATGATTCCTTTTTGTTTAGTATTCATTAAATAACTCCTTTATTTTATCTAAATCATGGGTATAAGTAAGAGCCAACATTAATAAAACCCTTGCCTTTTGTGGCGTTAAAGTATTTCCAGGAATACAGCAATGATGTGGATCAAAAACCTCATCATCAAATACAATCCCTTGTGAAACCCTTGAACAACGTACAAATACAATACCTTGCTTCGATAAGTCCTCAATAGCATGCAACCAGTCTTGACTGTAATTTCCACTTCCTGAACCCGTTAAAACAATCCCTTGATGATTTAAAGCCAGAGAATAAAGAATCTCGTGACTTGCTCCAGCATAAAAATAAGCAATACCTACAGCTGGTAAATCATGATAATGAGTCAGTGAAAACACAGAGTCAATCGTATGTTTTTTAAATGTTTTAGAAAAGAAATGTACTTCATGATCTTGCATATATCCTAAACAACCAAAAGCTTTTTGTTCAAAAGCATCAACTTTATAATTATTAACTTTCTGAATATCTCTCCCTGAAAATATCGTACTTGAAAAAAGTCCCATAACCCCTTGATTTCTTGCTTCATCATGAGCTGCCAGACAAACAGCCTGATATAAATTATATGGTCCATCAGCACTGGTCGCTGTAGCTGGACGCATCGCTCCTGTCACAACAACTGGTTTAGATGTATGTAAAGTCAATGTTAAAAAATAAGCTGTTTCATCTAAAGTATCCGTTCCATGAGTCACAACGATGCCATCAATATCATCTTGTTTCACGAGTTCATTAATTTTTTGAGCTAAGACAAGCCATCGCTGTGGTGTCATTTCATTACTGTCAACATTCATTAATTGATATTCTTTAATATGTGCAACTTGATTCAACATAGGAATGGATTGAATAATTTCATTGACATCCATTTCACCTGCATGATAGGCAACAGCTTTTCCTATCTGTCCTCTACCTGCAATTGTTCCTCCAGTTGCAACAATTGCAATTGTTTTCATATTTCCTTCACCCATTGCACATTTTATCATTTTCTTTTCCATGAAACAACAAAAAAAGCCACCAAACGTGGCTATTCTATTTCCTCAAGCAAGTCATTTTGATCTAACAGTATTTTAAAACTTAAACATGTTTTTTGACTCGTCTTCTGTGCAATTTCCGACAATAAAATAGGAGTATATGCATCATTGAAAACAGTATGAGGATTATCTTTCATAAGATGTAAAATAATCTTTAAATCACCTTCTTCAATCACAATATCATGACGTTGACAAAGATTCTTTAAAATCTTTACGGTCATTTGTTGTAAGCGATGGTTCAGACGATAGAAATTCATCATAAGCATTCCTCCTTTTCAATCGATTCATAAAATCTTATATACTTTTCTTACTTAAATATATTATAATAAACTCAAAATATGAGCATTGTTCATATTTTTGACAAGATAAGACACAGATCACTTGTAGGAGGTTTTTATGAATAATCAATTAACACAAGGCTCTATTACAAAATCTTTAATTTTATTTTCAATCCCTATGATTATAGGAAATTTATTACAACAGTTTTATAATGTTGCTGATACGTTTATTGTCGGTCAATTTCTAGGTTCTGATGCTTTAGCAGCTGTAGGTTCTTCTTTTACTTTAATGACTTTTTTAACATCTATTATTTTAGGATTATGTATGGGTAGTGGTATTTTATTTTCAATGTATTATGGTGGCCAGCAAATAGATAAAATGAAAACATCTTTTTTTATTTCTTTTATTGGTATTGCTGTATTTTCTATTTTATTAGAAATTATTTGTTTACTTTGTATCCACCCTATTCTTCATTTTATGAATATTCCTCAGGATATTTACCAGCAAAGCTATGATTATCTTTTTATCATTTTTATTGGTTTCTTTTTTACTTTTCTTTATAACTACTTTGCATCATTATTAAGAGCTTTAGGTAATTCCAGAGTCCCTCTCTATTTTCTTGCTATAGCAACTTTGATCAATATCTTTTTAGATGTTTATTTGATTGTATCATTTCATATGGGAGTAGGCGGTGCTGCTCTGGCAACTATCATTGCCCAGGCAATAAGTGGTTTTGGAATTATGATTTATGTGTTTATAAAGCAAAAAGATCTTTTACCAACACGTCAACATTGTTATTTTGATTATGATATTTTTATGAAAATAAAAGATTATTCTCTCCTCACGTGTATTCAACAATCTGTTATGAATTTTGGTATTTTAATGATTCAGGGATTAGTCAACAGTTTTGGTGTCATCACCATGTCAGCTTTTGCTGCTGCTGTAAAAATCGACTCTTTCGCATATATGCATGTACAAGATTTTGGTAATGCTTTTTCAACTTTTATCGCTCAAAATCAAGGCGCCCATCAACAACAACGTATTCAAAAAGGTTTAAAATCTGCCATTATGATTTCAGGTATCTTTTGCTTATTCATTTCGTTAATTGTTTATATATTTGCTCCTACATTGATGCTTATTTTTATTCATCCTGAAGAGACAGAAATTATTCGTCAAGGTGTACAATATTTACAAATTGAAGGTATGTGTTATTTAGGTATTGGATGTTTATTTTTACTTTATGGTTATTATCGTGGTATTGGAAAACCAGGTATTTCTGTTGTTTTGACAATTGCTTCTTTAGGAACACGTGTTGTTTTAGCCTATGCTTTTGCACCAATATGGGGAACAGCTTCTATCTGGTGGGCCATCCCTATCGGTTGGTTCTTAGCTGATGCTATTGGTATTGTTTATGGTATAAAAAAAGAAAATTGGTTAGAGAATCAGCATCAATAAAGAAAGGATTTTTTAAACCCTTTCTTTATTGTTTTTATAGCATGTTATAAGCAACTTAAAGACATCTTGTTCATTATGTATTTGATGAATATGCATACCTATAACCTGCAACATATGTTCATCACATTGTTGAATACGTTTTTTGATTTCTGGTGTCAACTGTCCAAGTACATTTTGCAGTAAATTAAGAATCAACATCTGTTGTCCTTCTCTACGTCCTGTTTTAATTCCTTCTTCTTTCCCTTTTTTTCTACCATCTTCCATTCCTATATGAATGGCATCTTTCCACAATGAATACATTTCCACTTTTTCTTCACCTTCCTTTTCAATAATTT
>CALVFK010000165.1 GCA_944326805.1 uncultured Massilimicrobiota sp.
GATTTTTGATCTTCTTCATCCATAATCACAAAATGATGTGGATAATTCAAAGCATGTATATGCTGTCTTAAAATTCTGACACATAAAGAATGAATCGTACATAAAAGAGCTCCTGAAGCATATTCCCCTAAAAGATTAACTACTCTTTCTCGCATCTCATTCGCTGCTTTATTTGTAAAAGTAATAGCCAATATATGACGTGGTTCAACACCCACTTCTTCAATCAAATAAGCAATACGATATGTTAAAACACGTGTTTTCCCACTTCCTGCCCCAGCAATAATACGCAAATGTGAATCAAGATAAGTAGCAGCCTCTTTTTGTTTTGGATTTAATAATTGATCTAAGTTCATTATTCCACATCCTTTCATGTCTAAACATTATATCATAATTCATAAAAAATGAAATGAAAAATATTGAACTCTCTTTCCATCAATGAAATAATAACAATGAGGTGATAAACAATGTATTTCATTATTGACATAGGCGGAACTTATATAAAATATGGATATTATCATAAAAATGGAGACTGTATACAAAAAAATCAAATACCAACAATCAAAACAAGTAAAGAGGATTTTTATCAATGGATTCAAAAAATGATTCTTAAAGATGTTAAAGGTATTGGTATCAGCATGCCCGGACTGATTGATAGTGATAAAGGCTATATTCATGCTATTACACTTTTACCTTTTTTCAATCAGACTGCTTTTTGTGAAGAATTAAAAGCTTATACTAAGCTTCCAGTCACAATTCAAAATGATGCCAAATGTGCCACATTAGGTGAGATGTGGAAAGGAAGTTTAAGAAATGTGAATAATGGCTTCATGCTTGTTTTAGGCAGTGGTATTGGTGGAACTTGTCTTTTGAATGGTAAAA
The DNA here is from genome assembly GCA_944326805.1 of uncultured Massilimicrobiota sp. Classification (GTDB taxonomy): domain Bacteria; phylum Bacillota_I; class Bacilli_A; order Erysipelotrichales; family Coprobacillaceae; genus Allocoprobacillus. The sequence goes on from CALVFK010000165.1 coordinate 880, forward strand.
TCCTTGAAACAAAACATCATAAAGCAGGTGAAGTCGGTTCTTTTTTAGTTCCTCAAGGTCATCAATTTTCCAATTTTGGAAGGGAATATAACGCCGTCAAACTGATTCGTGAACTCAGTATGATTTTAAATTGCCCTGATGAAGGCAAGATTGTTTTTCAACATTTATCAAAATCTTCAAAGGCCATGAAACATTTCCAAAACTATTGTCAACAATTAGCTATAATGATTTACAATCTTGATTATCTTTTAGATTTAGATATTGTGACAATTGGCGGTGGAATCAGTCAGCAGCCCTTATTCATTCAGACAATTCAAGAACAATTCCATATCTTAAGAGAACACTATAAAGAAGACAACTATGAACCTGTCATTAAAGCCTGTCAATATCAAAACGAAGCTAATTTACTTGGTGCTTTATATACCCTTATGACAAAAAAAGAAGATTAAATCCAATGTCATTAAGTTAAGATGACAATATTTAACCAGGAATGATATGAAAATATATTTTTCCTGGTTTTTAATATTTTTTCAAGCTAAAAAAGTGTAGTCTTGAAACTACATTTTTCAAGGTATATAATAGACCTTGTTAGTTATATCTATAGTTAAAGTATACGACGGTCTTTAGCTTGACATGTCGCTTATATTTTCTGCCGGGTCGAATTGGAAGAATTTCTTTAGCTATCAGATGTTCTACAGGTGGATTCTTTCCACCTTTTTTTCTTAAAAACTCTCTGATAATATGTACTGATCTTGTGAAGTTAACCTGATATGTATATTTGATTTTATCTTTTTTAGGTATTTTTATTTCCTGTACAATTCTTTGACAGAAATTATACATAATCATACGTGCATAGATTTCCTGCTGTATCAGTTCTCTTTTCTTGGCATGCAATGCATTAAGTCCAATGGCATACTTCAGTTCTCGAAATGAAGTTTCTTCTCCCCATCTCATATTGTAGATTTCACAGATTTCTTCTATTGAAAATTCATCTCTGCTTAGATTGGTAATGACAGTTTCATATTTGTCATCGGATATTTTGAATCTCACGACCCTACAGTGGAATTCATACCATGGATTTTCCTTGTTCATGAAATCGAATCTCATAGTCTTAGGGACAAATTTATATACATCAGGACAAGCTTTCGTCATTTTTGTTTGTTTTATAGTCAACATTCTGAAGACATCAACATCAAATTCACCATCAGGAAATGGACCAAGTGATTGTGTAATGCTTGTCTTGGATTCAATATCCCTGACACGAATCAGATATTTATGTCCTGAGTGTACAACATGTTCAAAACCATTATAGGATTCATAGCCTCTATCGGCAATGAAAATGGCCTTTTGTCCATCATATCTGTCAACAAGCTGAAAGAAAGCACCATGTTCATCTCTTTTAGCCTCACCCTGTATGATAACATCATAGGTACGTTCCATCAGATCATAACTCGCATTTAAGTGATAGGCAGAAAAAGGCTTTGCAAGAGTGCCATGTCTTAATACCGTTGTTTCATCATCAAAGATGGTATTATCAATAGGCAGTTCACTGCCATCAATAGCCAAAAGCCTGTAGCCATGATATAGCTTTTTCTTGAAAGTTTTTTTGTTGAATCTATCAAATAGAGCTTTGAAAGCTTCAGGTTTAATCTTGCTTCTTGCCTGAACAAATGCAGAGGCAGAAGGAGTATCAATAGAAAAGTCATTGAATTTGAGAAGTTCATCCTTGATAGAGGAAGCACCCATACAAAGAATAATCTTCATGATTGTTTCAAAATCAAGCTTTCTGTTTCTGGTAAAATCAGCATCAGGATTGACACAGAAAATGGAACAGACCTGAGAAAGTATTTTGATATTGTGAAAAAGGACGTTTTTAAGATGTTTATAGCTATTCATGTTCAAGTACCTCCAACATATACCTATAAACAATTGGCCTATTATCAATTTTTTATTGATAATAGGCCGCACATTATCGTCGCAATGTCAATACTTTTCTTTGAAAAAAGATAAAAAAAGAGAGAGGGTATATTTGCAATATAACCCTCGAATGTCATTAAAATCTTAACTTAATGACATTGGTTATAGATTCCTCTATTTTGCATCCTTGAGCCATTTTTTATTTTACCGATGTGTCTTTGCTCTCACACATCATCAAGTTCTCGGTCATTTTTTATTTTACCGACGAGTCAGAACCGTCACTCGTCATCATAGGATGTCTTGAGGTTAAATACCTCATTATTAATAAATATTATACTTATTTAAATAATAAAATCTATAATTTTCAATACCAAATCAACCAAACAATTTTTCAAAAATGAAAATATTATTTTTGGAAATAAATTAATAAATGATTTATCTTCAAAGCAAAAAGGAATTCATTAACAATCACAAAAAATAATCATTTTAATTCATAGTTCATGTCTATTCTTACAATGACAGTTTTAAATAGAAATCATTGATTTTTTTACATAAAACTAAATTTCAAACATAGTAATAGATGAAGTTACTTCAAATTCTCTAACTCCTTTATTGCATCTAAATAATCTCTTTCTACATCACTTAATGTTCTTGCTTTATATTTTTTATACTCTGTTTCAGCTTTTTCCATAGCTTGTTGGTGAGAAACCGAACCATTGCCAACTAATAATTGTTCTCCAGTGACCGTTAAAATATTATCCAGGTATTTGACCCAATCTTCCATTGTCATCACTTGTTCACGCTGTGCTTGTCTTTCTGCAAAATCAAGATATCCTGATACAAGTTGCCCCATTGCCTTTAACTCTTTTTCATTGAGATAATTCTTTGCAATTTTTGCTTCTCTTAGTGTTGGTTGATTACCTGCAAAGGAAGTTAAACCCATAAATTCCTTTTCAGCATCTACTCTATGATAAATAACTTCTGCTGCGGTCTCACCATGAATAGCATAATGAATCTTATTTTGTACTTTTTTAAAGAATTGAATAGAAACATCAGCTGTTGGATCATAATCAATACTTGTAGCATATATTTCAAGTATCTGTCTA
>CALVFK010000166.1 GCA_944326805.1 uncultured Massilimicrobiota sp.
CTATTCAATGTGGAGTTATTGCTGGAGATGTTAAAGACATTGTCTTATTGGATGTTACACCATTATCATTAGGTATTGAAACAATGGGTGGAGTTATGACTGTCTTAATCGAAAGAAATACAACAATCCCAACAACAAAATCACAAATTTTCTCTACTGCTGCTGATAATCAACCAGCTGTTGATATCAACGTATTACAAGGTGAAAGAACAATGGCTAAGGATAATAAACAATTAGGTTTATTTAAATTAGATGGTATTGAACCTGCACCTAGAGGAGTTCCTCAAATTGAAGTCACTTTCAGCATTGATGTTAACGGTATTGTTAATGTTAAAGCAAAAGATATGAAAACTCAAAAAGAACAATCTATCACAATTCAAAACTCAACTGGTTTAAGTGATGAAGAAATTGATAGAATGGTCAAAGAAGCTGAAGCAAATAAAGCTGATGATGAAAAGAAACGTAAAGACATTGAAACAAGAAATAAAGCTGAACAAATGATTAATGAAATTGATAAAGCTTTAGCTGAACAAGGAGATAAGATTGATGCTAATCAAAAATCTCAGGCAACTGCTTTAAGAGATGAATTGAAAAAAGCATTAGATGATAATGATATGGCTACACTTGAAGCAAAAATGAGCGAATTAGAACAAATGGCTCAACAAATGGCAGCATATCAATATCAACAACAATCACAAGGAGCTAACCCAACAGGTAATGCTTCAAATACAGCAACAAATGATGATGACGTTGTTGATGCAGACTTTACAGAAAAAAATTAACATAAAGCCAAGGCTTTGCCTTGGTTTTATCTAGTCAAGAGGTGAGATTATGGCTGAAAAGAGAGATTATTATGAAGTGCTAGGTGTTTCAAAAAATGCCAGTGCTGATGAAATCAAAAGAGCTTATCGAAAAATGGCTAAAAAATATCACCCTGATGTCAATAAGGAACCTGGAGCTGAAGAAAAATTTAAAGAAGTTCAGGAAGCCTATGATGTTTTGTCAGATGACAATAAAAAAGCTGCCTATGATCGTTATGGTCATGCTGCATTTGATCAAAATGGTGGATTCGGTGGTGGAGCCGGAGGCTTTGGAGGCTTTGGTGGCTTTGAAGATGTTGACTTAGGAGATATTTTTGGTTCATTCTTTGGTGGTGGAGGATCACGTCAAAGAAAGAGTGGTCCAATGCGTGGTGAAGATCGTTTTGTACAATTGGAAATCGACTTCATGGATGCGATTAAAGGAAAGAAAACAGAAATTAAGATCAATTATGATGAACAATGTTCACATTGTCATGGAACTGGTGCAAAAACACCTAATGATTATCAGACATGTTCACGTTGTGGAGGAACAGGTACAATTCGTACACAGCAACGTTCTCCATTTGGAACATTTGTTAATCAGACAACATGTCCAGACTGTCATGGAACAGGAAAAGTTGTTAAAGAAAAATGTCCACATTGTCATGGCAATGGATATGTCAATAAAAATATAACAGTTGAATTAAATATACCTGCTGGTATCAACACACATCAACAGTTACGTGTTCAAGGAAAAGGTCATCGTGGTACAAATGGAGGACCAAATGGTGACTTATATGTCGAAATTTATGTTAGACCACATCAACACTTCCAGCGTGATGGCAAAAACATTTATATTTCCATTCCAATTTCAGCAGTTGATGCAACGCTTGGTTGTGAAGTAGATGTACCAACAGTTTATGGAGATGTGACATTAAAAGTCCCAGAAGGAACACAACCTGGAACAACATTACGTTTAAAGGGTAAAGGTGTTAAAGACTTACGTAGTGATAATTATGGAGATCAGTATGTTAAGATTGATGTAAAAATTCCTACAAAATTATCTCGTGAGGAAAAAGAACTTTATCATAAATTAAAAAAAGCCACAAAAAAAGAATCAATCTTTGATCAATTCAAAAAAGGCTTTAGAAGATAGTCCAAACTATCTTCTTTTTTTGTATAAAATAAGATTAAAAACATATGATAAAATATATAAAAAAAGCATCCCACTAGGATGCAATCTTTATCATTAAGCACTCTTTCTAAGACTTCTTAATTCTCTTGCTGAAATTTTTACTTTTTTTGGTTTACCATTGACTAAAATAGTAGCTTTTTGTAAGTTAACATTCCATTTTCTCTTAGTTGCATTTAATGCATGAGAACGAGAATTACCAGACATAGGTCCTTTTCCGCTCACTTCACATTTTCTAGCCATTATATTCACCATCCTTTACAAAGTGTCTTTCACATACCTAAGTATAATATCATTAATAAAAAGAAAATGCAAATACTTTTTCATATAAAAATAAAAAATTATTGTATTTGAACGTTTTTATAATATCTGAAAAAGATGAATATTTCAATATTTTTTTAAATTTTATTTACAAGAGAATATAAGTGGGTTATAATGCGTATGCATTGCCATGAAATAATTGTCAATAATTTAAAAATGAGATATAATATAGGTAACTATTTATAAATTTATGATAAGAACGGAGGAATAGTTATGATAACGAAAACAACTGATTTAGGAGATATACATCTTTCATTAGATGTTGTTGCAAGTATTACTGGGGGTGCTGCAACAGAGTGTTATGGTGTTGTTGGAATGGCAAGTCAAAAGATTATGAAAGATGGTTTTTATGGTCTTTTGGGTAAAGATAATTATGCTAAAGGGATTGTCGTAGAAGATGGGGAAACAGGAATCATTTTAAATGTTTATATTATCGTTGGATATGGAGTCAAAATTTCTGAAGTTGTTTATGAAGTACAAAAGAAAGTGAAATATGTATTAGAAACAACTTTAGATATTGATATTGAAGCAGTGAATGTGTTTGTACAAAGCATTCGTGTGACAGATTAGTGGAGGGTTAACATGAGAATCATTGATGGTAAACTGTTTAAAGAGATGGTTATAACTGGAGCAACTGTTTTGCATAATAACCATCCAGAGATTGATGCATTGAACGTCTTTCCTGTACCAGATGGAGATACAGGAACAAATATGTCTTTGACATTTAGTTCTGGTGCAAGTGAAATTGAAAAATTAGATTCTAACGATATATATGAAATTTCAAAGAAGTTATCTAAAGGTTTATTGATGGGAGCAAGAGGAAATTCTGGTGTTATTCTTTCACAAATCTTTAGAGGAATTTCTATGGCTTTTGAAGGGAAAAAACAAGTAGATGCTGTAGAATTAGCACAAGCTTTACAAAATGGAGCTAAAGTTGCTTATAAGGCTGTTATGCGTCCAGTTGAAGGGACAATTTTAACAGTTATTAGAGAATCAAGTGAAGCTGTTGTTCAATATGCGAAACCGGGAATGGAAATTGAAGATGTTTTTTCTTACTTTGTTAAAGAAGCAGAAGAATCACTGGAAAGAACACCAGAACTTTTACCTGTACTCAAAGAAGTTGGTGTAGTTGATAGTGGAGGAGCTGGATTATTGTTAATTATGACAGGATTTATGGCAGCTCTTGCAGGAGAAGAAATTGAACGAGTAGATATTAAAGGAGAAGCTGCAAAAGAAGCACTTGTTGATGTAGAATCAGATAGTGAAGAAGCTTATGGTTATTGTACAGAGTTTATCTTACGATTGGATCCTGCAAAAATTAAAGTCTTTAAAGAAGAAAATTTAAGAAATGAACTAGAAAGATTACCTGGAAACAGTATTGTTGTGGTTCAGGATGAAGATATTGTCAAAGTACATGTGCATACATTAAAACCGGGTAATGCTTTAAATACAGCTCAAAGATATGGTGAATTTGTTAAGTTAAAGATTGAAAATATGCAGGAACAGCATAATTCTATCTTAGAAGCTAATAATACACCTG
>CALVFK010000167.1 GCA_944326805.1 uncultured Massilimicrobiota sp.
GAATTTATAATTGGTTTTATTCTCCTGTTTATAAGTTTATTTATTTTACTTCATCCTTCCATGATGATTTTTTCCATGAAAATTTTAGGAATTATTATTTTACTCAATGGACTATATATGATATGGAAACAAAGAAAGAATAAAACAGGCATGATCTTATCTCTTTTTGTAGGAATCGTTCTTTCTCTTTTTCCTGCTCTCCCCTTAACTTTATTTGTCTTTCTTTTTGCATTTTATATATGTATTAAAGGTTTATCCCAATTTATAACATACTACTTATATAAACAAAATCATATTTCTTACCGTTTTATTATTTTATTATCAAGTTTATTATTAATAAATTTTGGTTTTACTTATCTTTTATCACCCTATATTCACCTTTATCAAGCCAGAATTATCATTTGTATTTATTTGATTTATCTTTCGCTTTCTTTTATTTTAAAAGGAATCAGAGAAATCATGGGTGAAAATAGACAAAATCAGATAAAACGTAGAATCCATGTATCGCTTCCTGTAATTTTCAATGCTCTTATTCCTAGAATCATGATTGATTATATCAACGAAAAACTAGAAACGCCTTCATTATTGCCTAAAGATGGTCACAATACTGATTTAACTGTTTTTATTCATGTCAGTAAGAATGGATTTGGGGCAGTTGGACATGTTGATATATCTTATCAACATATTGTTTATGCATATGGTGCCTATGATGATTTATCTCATCATTTATTAGGAGCTATCGGTGATGGCGTATTGTTTGAGGTTGATGAATCATCTTATATTGATTTTTGCTTAAAAGATGATCCTGAAAGTGTTATTTTTGCATATACTCTTCAATTAAATCAGCAACAGACACAAGCCGTTGAAAAGAATATTAAATCATTAAAACAACAGCTTATTCCTTTTGAGCTTATACATCATCAACATACATATGCTAAAAGACTCCAAGAATACACGCATGCTCAATTTTATAAATTTAAAACAGGGCGTTTTCAAAAATATTTTGTTTTGACAACGAATTGTGTTCTTTTAGCTGATTCCATCATTGGAACATCAGGAATAGATATTATTGGTATTAATGGGATGATTACACCTGGTAGTTATTATACTTATTTTGAAGAAGAAACACGCAAGGAATATTCAAGAGTTTATCAAAAGAAAATATATGATTGTGCATCATTTATAAAATATTAAGAATTTATTTAAACATTTTCAATCAGCGTATGACATAATGTAAAAGCGAGGTGATTTTGATGGCTAAGAAAAAAAGAATGAATAAAAAACCTGTTTTTGTTATGGTGATGATTTTGATGTTAATAAGTCTAGGATCTTTCTATATTGCGTCTAGACACCAAAATAATGTTGAAGCCTATCAAGTTGAAGGACTATCTATTCAACATCAATTTCTCACAATCAATCCCTATTCTAGAAGCGGAAAATCTTTACATCGTGTTAATGGAATTGTTATTCATTATACCGCAAATCCTGGTTCAACTGCTAAGAATAATAGAAACTACTTTGAAAATCTAAGATATACAAAAACAGTATCTGTTTCCAGTCATTTTATTATTGGCTTAGATGGTGAAATCATTCAATGTATTCCTCTTAATGAGATTGCCTATGCTTCTAATAGTCGTAATCGAGATACCATCTCTATTGAATGTTGTCATCCTGATGAAAGTGGAAAATTCAATAAAGAAACATATGACTCACTTGTTAAACTTGTCCGTGCATTAATGAAAACTTATCACTTACAAAATCAAGATGTCATAAGACATTATGATATCACTGGTAAAATATGCCCAAAATATTTTGTTGAACATGAAGATCAATGGAAAGAATTTTTAAATACACTCTAAAGGAAGGTAATTGAATTGACATTAGAAGAAGACATCTTTCAAAAAACAAAAATAAATTATGATAAATTAATATCTTATGGATTTCATAAACAATCACATCAATATATTTATGTACAAGATATATTTGATCATTCATTTCAAGTGAATGTTATTATTCAAGATAATGGCACTGTACAAGGGCATATCATGGATTTATCTTTTCAAGAAGAATATACAAACTTTCGTATAAAAACACAGGGTGAATTTGTTTCTAGAGTGCGTCAAGAGTTTATCAATATTTTAAATGATATTAAGCAACAATGTACAACTCCTCAATATTTTTTATATCCCCAATCTAATCGCATTGCTCAATATATTATTGATAAATATCAGGAATATCCTGAATTCCCTTGGGATAGTGACCCACAATATGGTGTCTTTAGACATCAAAGCAATCAAAAATGGTATGCTTTGATTATGAACATCAATAAAAGCAAATTAGATTCTGATAATCAAGATATAGAGATTATCAATTTAAAATTAAAAGAAGACCATATTCAACAACTTCTTCATCAAAAAGGATTTTACAGAGCATACCATATGAATAAACAAAAATGGATTTCTATTATATTAGATGATACATTATCTGATTACGAAATCTTTCAATATATTGATGAAAGTTATCAATTGACACAATCGATTCATGAATGGATTATACCTGTTAATCCTCAAGACAATGATATTTTCCATTGTTTTGATCATACTGATACAATCTTATGGCAACAATTACAACCCATACAAAAAGAGGATTGGGTTTATATTTATGTTAATAAACCTTATGACTACCTTCTTTATCAATGCCAAGTTATAGAAACAGATATCTTAGATCATCATAATCATCTTATGAAAATAAAACACAGATATACTTATACACCAGAAGAATATCCTTTCCATAAACTCAAAGATTATGGTATCAAAACAATCAAAAATGCAAGAAAAATAACATCACGACTTCATCAAGAGTTACATCAATAAAAAAAGGTTTTCCTATTGAAACCTCTTATTTTTACATATGTTGATGAATCAAACTGTCTAATTCTTGTATAGCTGAATCTTGTAAAAAAGAACCGTATCTAAACAAACTAAAACCTTTATATCCATGTTCATATAATATTTGAACTTGTGAAGAAATATTATCGCTACAATTTTGCCAGCCTTCATCTTCATCTTCACCATTTCCTGCACGATACAATGCTAAACCGGCATATAATATGACACTTTGATGTCTTGGTATATCCGCAAATTGTCGACATCGTTGAGTAAACATTGTTTCATTATCATCTCCATATTGATTACTCCAATAAATCTGAGGCATCAAATAATCAATATATCCTTCTTCACTTAACCATGTATCAATATCAGCACCATCACTGATACAGTTTTCATAATTTCCTTGTGGACTAATGCCAAACACAACATGATCATCTATTGATTTGATAGTCTGATAAACATCTTGTATAAGCATATTGACATAATCCATACGTTGATTCTGGGTTGTTCCATCATGTGTTCCACTCACATAAAAATAATCATCAAAATGAATTCCATCAACATCATAATTTTCAACAATTTCACTTACACCTTCTACAATGTAATCTCTTACTGATTGACTAGCAGGATTCATAATATATTGATATGTCGCATATCCAATCGTTTGATTGGCATCTTCCAGCCATTGATGATGGGGTGATTCGTTGAGAAATTGTTCAAAACTCTCTCGATTCAATGAGATACGATAAGGATTAATCCATGCTTCAATGCTCATATCATTTTGATGAGCGATATCTATCATTGATTGTAAGGGGTCAAATGATAAACTGTCCTGATGTGTAATGACTTTTGAAATTGGAAAGAGCTTAGAATCATATAAAGCATCACTAAAAGCTCTCACTTGAACAATGACTGTATTCATATGATATTTTTTTATATTTT
>CALVFK010000168.1 GCA_944326805.1 uncultured Massilimicrobiota sp.
TTGAAAATGTTTCTATTAAGTTTACAGAAGGAAACTGTTATGGAATTATTGGTGCCAATGGAGCAGGAAAATCAACATTTTTAAAAATTTTAGCTGGTGAAATTGAACCGAATAAAGGTGAAGTGGTAATCACACCGGGACAAAGACTTTCAGTATTAAAGCAGGATCATTTTGCCTATGATGATCAGGAAGTCTTAAAGACTGTTTTAATGGGAAATAAACGTCTTTATGAAATTATGTTGAGAAAAGAAGAATTGTATAGTAAAGCTGATTTTAATGATGAAGATGGTATTGAGTTGGCTGAACTTGAAGGTGAATTCATGGAAATGGATGGATGGAATGCCGAAACGGATGCTGAAATCTTATTAAATGGATTGCAGATTACAAGTGAATATCATCATTTACTGATGAAAGAACTTGGTGATCAACAAAAAGTCAAAGTTTTACTAGCACAAGCTTTATTTGGTAATCCTGATATTTTATTATTGGACGAACCAACAAACCATTTAGATTTAAAGAGTGTAACTTGGTTAGAGAACTTCTTATTAAACTTCCCTAATACAGTTATTGTTGTATCGCATGATAGACATTTTTTAAATAAGGTTTGTACACATATTGCTGATATTGATTATAGTAAGATTCAATTATATGTAGGAAACTATGATTTCTGGTATGAATATTCACAAATGATGATCAAACAGGCGAAAGAAATCAATAAAAAAGCAGAAGCTAAGAAAAAAGAATTAGAGGAATTTATTGCTCGTTTTAGTGCGAATGCTTCTAAAGCAAAACAGGCAACATCACGTAAAAAATTATTAGATAACTTAGAAATGGTGGATATCAAACCATCACTGAGAAGATATCCTTTTATTGGTTTTACACCAGAAAGAGAAGTTGGAAATATTGTTTTAACAGTTGAAAATTTAGGTTACAAACAAAATGGTGAACAGATATTTGATCATGTGTCTTTTTCATTATCGCCTAAAGATAAGGTTGCTTTTGTTTCGGATCATGAATTAGCTATTACATCTTTCTTTAAGATTATTATGGGAGAAATCACTGATTATACTGGTTCATTTCAATGGGGTGTAACAACTTCAAAATCTTATTTTCCAAAGGATAATAATGAATATTTTGATGATTGTGATTTATCTCTTGTAGAGTGGTTAAGACAATATGCTGGAGAAGATGCTTATGAACAAGATTTAAGAGGATGGCTTGGGCGTGTTTTATTCTCTGGTGAAGAAGCATTGAAAAAGGCGAATGTTTTATCTGGTGGAGAAAAGGTAAGATGTATGTTAGCAAAAATGATGATGGCGAATGCTAATGTTCTCGTTTTAGATGAACCAACAAACCATTTGGATCTGGAATCTATTCAGGCATTAAATGAAGGGTTGATTCGTTTTAAAGAAAATGTACTCTTTGCTTCTCATGACCATCAATTTGTTCAGACGATTGCTAATAGAATTATTGAATTAAAGGAAGATGGATGTATTGATCGTTTGTCAACTTATGATGAGTATTTAGAATATAAAGAAAAAATGGAAGGTTAAGAGAAATCTTAATCTTTTTTTCATATGTTTTTCATATGAATGTGTTATAAATAAGATATATGAATATTGTTGAATAATATAGGAGGATGCCATATGATTACAACAACATTATCAACTTATCCAGGGAAAAAAGTCGTGAAAGATTTAGGAATTGTTTTTGCTTATGATGATGCTGTGAGACCGACCAGATTAGCGATGAATATGGAAAAGTATCTGGAAACAGCACTCAAACGTTTAAGTGAAAAAGCTCAAGATAGAGGAGCAAATGCAGTATTAGGCATATGTTTTGATCTAAGGGATACATTAAAACCTATGTTAATGGGAACAGCTGTGATTTTAGAAGATGAATCATAGTGATTAGAATAGGAAAATGAGGATAAAATAATAAGGTGTTTATACCTTTTGGTAAACACCTTTTATTTTCGCAATATAGATATGATGATAATCTTTATCAGGATACCATTTTTTATCAAGAGAAGTATCAATAAAGTTTTCAGGTTTCACACAATCTTCATAAATTTTTTCTACAATAAAGACAAGTTTTGCTTCCTCAAAAGTAGGGACTCCATCAATAAAAACGGGATGAAAATGAACATCTTCAATTTTACAAGTATCTCTACCAGAGACTGTGCCTAAGACAGACAATTCTTTTTTATAACCATCAAAGAATGATAGTGAAAAACATGATTGCTCATCAACAAATTGTTTTGTATAGCGTTGAGGACGAATATAGGCATGAACAACATTTTCACCCCAGAACACACCCATGCCACCCCATGAAGCTGTCATTGTATTGATTTTTTGTTGATCTCCTGCAGTGATCAACATCCAGTCTTGACCAATGGCCTGAAAAGCATTCATATCTAAATCTTTAATATCTATTTTTTGAAAACCCATCATTTTTCCTCCTTTCCATGATTATAACATAATATATGCACAAAATAAAAATATAAGAGGTGAATCCATAAAAATGAAAAAAATATTAAAAATTTCTTTATGTATCATTATCATCTGTATGATTTTTTTAACAGGAATCACTTTTTATGTTGGCAATTATTTATATGATTATACATTAAATCCTGCTTCAGGCCATACTCTTTTTGAAGACATGACATCACCAAAAATAGCTGATTCTAAAAAGTGGCTCGATACACATAGTGTTAATGTGTCTATTCAAAGTGATGATCATCTTTTTTTACACGCCAGTTATATTGAACAGGATACTTCTGTTTATGTGATTATGGTTCATGGTTACCGTGGAACAGGGGCCAGTATTCTTTCGCCTGTTCAGCACTTTTATAAGCAGGGATATAGTCTTTTGATTCCAGATTTAAGAGGTCATGGACAAAGTGAAGGAGATTATATTGGCATGGGATGGGATGATCGTTATGATATCATGGGATGGATTGACTATATTATCGCTAAAGATGATAAGGCTCAAATTATTTTATATGGTGTTTCCATGGGTGGAGCGACAGTGATGAATGTGGCAGGTGAAGATTTGCCCCAACAAGTGAAAGCAGTCATTGAGGATTGTGGCTATACGAGTGTCTGGGATGTTTTTCAGTATCATATTCCTATGGAAAAATGGCAAAGTGAGATTGCTTTGCATATGGCAAGTGTGGTTACACGTATACGTGCAGGATATGCTTTAGAGGATGTGAGTCCCTTAAAACAGATTCAAAAGAGTCAAGTTCCTATTTTATTTATCCATGGTAGCGAAGATGATTTTGTCCCATGTGAAATGGTGAATATACTTTATCAAAATGCAGCCTGTCCTAAAGAAAAACTGATTATTGAGGGAGCAGGACATGCTCAAAGCTGTTCGACAGACTCTAAGACTTATTATTCAACTATTTTTCAGTTTATTGAACGTTATACAAAAAAATAGATGTTTTAAAACATCTATTAGGCTTGTTGTGTACGCATTTCATTTTTTAATTCATACAAAGTATGACGTGCTTTTTCAATATCATCAATCACATCATAGATCGCTTTACGTTGCTGATCACTCATGGTGTCATCTTTAGAAATTTCAAGAAGTTTTTCTAAAGCATGATAAATAGCTTCATTAGCCTGATTTAAATTTTCCATATTTACCCTCCTATAAAAATAAATGTATACTTATCATTATGAATACCATTGAAACATAATGATAACTCGAAATGTGATGAAATACAAGTGAAAAGATAAAGACAATACTCCAAAGACTAAGTTGTAACCCTAGAAAATGATAGGGAATAGGGATGGAGAGAAGAGACAGG
>CALVFK010000169.1 GCA_944326805.1 uncultured Massilimicrobiota sp.
ACTGGGTTCTTTAATGTGATTGTTGCACTTTCTACATTATAGCTTGCTGGATTGGATACTGCTTTTCCACCATTTAACTGATAAGATATCTGATAGTTCACTGGTGTCCATTTTGCATATAATACAACTGTTTCTTGATCCTGATCCGTTAAATTTTTTACTACTTCCTGATCATTATAAACAACACTTTTATCTTTTGATAATGACCATCCTGCAAATTCATAGTCTGTCTTTATAAATTTATTTGTTGGAAGTGCTACACTTGAATCATACGATAAAGATAAGGAATTCATTTCACCATGACCACCATTAGCATCAAACACAACAGAATATGTATTTTTTTGCCATACAGCTACAAGTGTCATTTCACCTGTAACAGGTGTTTGAAAATCATATAAAGTATTTGTTTTCTTATTTTTCCATCCTTGAAATGTATATCCTTGACGAGTTGGATTCACTGGCTTTTGAAGGTTTTCATTATGTTTAACCATTTGATTGCCTGTTTCACTTAGTTTTCCACCATTAGCATCAAAAGTTACTTTATATACATTATCTTCCCATTGCGCATACAGATCAATAGTCGCATGATCTTGATTTGTCAAATTAGAAACGATTTCTTTATCTCTATAATTTATTTTTCCATCTGTAAATTGAGACCATCCAACGAAATGTTTTCCTTCATTTTTAAATGTATTAGCTAATAACGCTGTTGATTGTCCAAAAGTTAAATTTTGAGTTATAGTGTCTTGTGTCCCATTATTACCGTGAAATCTTACTGTATAAGAATTTCCTGTCCAGATAGCATATAAATCTAAAACTCCTTTTTCAGGATATTCACTTAATGTTGTTAAAGCATTTTCTTTATATGTAACAGTGGCTGCATTTTGATTTAATGCCCACCCCTGGAATGTATATCCATCTTGCTTAAAGTGATTTTTTGAAATTTTAATTTCTTCACCAAAAGTATAACTAACTGTTTCCTTATCATTTGTTCCATTATTAGAATGATAATTGATCTGATATTGTTTTGGTGTGACTTCTGATGTTATTGTTGTTCCATCAAATTCAACTTGATCATCACTATAAAATACTACATCATTATATTTCCACTTACGCTCATATCCTGTACTATCTTTTTGCTTATAGAACTGAGAAGCTGCTACAGTCTTTGAAATATTAGGTGTTTTGATTGACGTTAACAAATTTTCATATAAAGAAAAGAAATAAGGATCTAAATGAATTTGATGACTTAAATCCAATGTTTTTAAATGATTATCATCTAAGAATAAATGTGTAATTTGTTCATTATAAGACAAATCAATAGTTGATAAATCGTTGGCAGTCATATTTAAATACCATAATTGATCCAAATGAGACAAATCAATTTCACGAATTCCATTATCAAAACAATCTAAATATTCCAAAGAAGTCGGTAAAGAAATTTGAGTCATTGACTGGTTATTACCAGCATCAAGCCATCTTAACTTTTGATTCTGACTTACATCAAGAGAAGTCAATCTATTCAATGAAACATCAAGTGTTTCAAGATTTGTAAAATATTTTATACCTTCAAGACTTTGAATATTACAATATCTTAAATCTAAGCTTGTCACTTTTTCAATATCCTCTAATGTCTCAAGATGATATTCATCAAGTAAAGCTTGACGAAAACGAGTATCAGGGAACTTTTGATCATCAATAAAAGTCTCTGTCGTTGCAGTCTGTTGTACAATTGTATTTTCCATTGCTAACAAAGGCTGAATTTGTGTTGATAAAACCATAGCACAACTTAAAATTGAAAAAAAGACCTTCTTAATTGGTTTCATATTTATCCTCCTTTTTTACTTTTTTTATTTTCGTGTGACTTCAAATACTATAACAAATAAAAACAAGAAAGTAAAATACTTTGATTGAAAATTATCAACAAAAAAAGAAGATATTTCTATCTTCCTGCTTGAATGATTAAAAAGATAAGCTGTCATTTCATAGAGAGTTTTTCTAAAATATCTTCTTTCGTAATACCAGCCATATTTAATCTCTTATATAATGTCTTTGCATTGCCATATCCCAAATGAAATAAATCATAAATCATCAATCTTTTTTGTTTATTACCAATAATATCTAACGAAACAAATTCTTCCCAGCTTATAGATTGATTATCCTGAGAAAAGCTCACAACATTTTCTAAAGCCTGAATAATAGCCTCTTCCCTCGCTTCAGCAATCCCTAGTTTCTTTTCACCAACAGCATCCTTTTTATCAACAAATGCCTGTTTTGCATGAGGAACACGTTCTAAAATCATATTTCTAATTTTCATTCCTGGATAATCTGGATCAGTTAATATAATAATTCCTCTTTTTTGATTGATTTCTACAATTAAATCCAATGTTTCTTCACTTAAAGCTAAGCCATGTGTTTCTATCGTATCAGCATCAAATAATTTTTGAATAATAGCTGTATCTGTTTTCCCTTCAACAACAATCACTTCTTTAATTTTCTTTTTCATGATTGGCCTCAGTAATAACTTCATAACATATATCTTCTTTTTCTTGTTTCGCTTTATATAAAAGTTTATCAATATGCCCTATAAGACTTCTTTGTGGTTGGACTTGACAATAAATACCACCAATACTCGCTGATAAATTAACATCAGGATACTCTTTTAATCGTATATTCCTAATAGCATCTCTTACTTGATATAAACGCTTTTGAAAGGCTGCTTCACCAATATTTCTAAATACAATTAAAAATTCATCTCCACCATAACGAATCACAGCATCACATTGTCTTGTCATAGACAGCATAACTTCAGCAAGCGCCTTTAAGACAATATCTCCTGCTACGTGACCATAAGTATCATTGATTATTTTAAATTTATTCACATCAAGCATCATCACACCATCATTTTGACCAACAATTCCTTTAATCTGCTCATCATAATAAGCACGATTAAAAACTTTTGTCAGTGAATCAGTATAAGCACGTGTATTCAATTCCGTTAATATTTTTGCTATCTGATTTTTTCCTTGAGCTCCATAAAGGGTATGATCATCAGATTGAGAAATCATTTCTAAAATATAAGTTTTATTATTGACTTCCACATAATTAGAGATGACAAAATATACACAATCATCAATAAACTCATATTTTGTGACTTGACCCTTTGTGGTAAATGCCTTTGCACTACTACAATTCTGACATTTTCCTGCTCTATTCCAAAATTCATAACAAGCATGATGCTCTACACTTATTTGTCGATGTTCATCCAAATAATAAACTTTTGCTGTAGTCACATCAACTAATCTCACTTTATCAAATATTAGTTTTTGTTGTTCAATAAATGTTTTAAGTTGTTCGTTCGTTGAAAATTTTATTATTTTTCGATTTTTTAAGACCTGTTCCATGATGATCTCTTCTCCTTAACATCAAAACATTCTCACATATCATTCCGCTACTATTGTAATCATAAATTTCTATAAAAATCAAGATTTTTTAATGACTATCATCTTCAAATAAACAACGTTTTTTTTACTGTCATTTTTATGTATTATTCAGTATAATATGTTGACAGGAGTGATTTGTATGAAAAAATATAAATATTTGTTATTTGATGTCGATGGAACATTATTAGATTTTGACAAAGCTGAACAACAGGCATTAAAAAATACGTTTCAAAATCACCATATATTATTAACAGATAAACTTTTACAAAGATATGAAACAATCAATAAACAATTATGGAAAGATTTTGAAAAAGGTTTAATTGATAAAAAAACAGTTGTCTATACACG
>CALVFK010000170.1 GCA_944326805.1 uncultured Massilimicrobiota sp.
CGCAAAACTTGCCTTAATTTTATGTATTGCCTTAGATCAAAAATTTGAAGATATGTTTTATTTTGAGTTATCAGTTTGACTTTTCAATCCTTTCATTTTATCATAGGTGTATATGGAAAAGGAGGAAATTATGGAACGTCAAAATATAGATATCCAATACACATGGGATTTATCCCCTATTTATGCTCATCATCAAGATTTTTATAAAGATTTAGACAAGGCAAAAGAATTACTCACTTCACTATTACAACAAAAAGATTTATTCTTAAAAGATGTAAATCAATTCTTAAAATTTCATCAGGAAGAAACAATGTTATCACGTTATATCCAAAAATTACATTGCTTTGCACATCTTCATTGTGATGTCGAACCAAACAATCAGGAATACCAGACAATGTATGCTGCAATTTTGTCATTCTATGATCAAGTTTCTTCATCATTAGATTTCTATACTGTCATGATGATTGAAAACAGTGATAAAGTGACACAGTATTTACAAGATGAACAATTAAGTGATTATCGTTATACAATTCAAGAAATTTTACGTCAAAAGAAACATGTTTTATCACAGGAATTAGAAACACTGGTATCAAAAACATCTACGATTGCAGATATATCATCACAAGTTTTTGATGCTTTAAGACTAGACTATGACCCTGTTCATATTGATGGTCAAGAAAAAACATTGAATAGTGCAACTTTAACTGAATTTCTTAAAAATAAGAACCCTGAAGTCAGAAAAGAAGCTTATCATAACTTTTTTAAAGAATATAAGAAATTTGAAAATGTTTATGCTGCTACACTTTCTGGAGTCATGAAAAAAGATGCTTTCTATGCAGATGTGAAAAAATTTGATGGACCATTAGAAGCTAGTCTATTTGATGATAATGTGCCAACATCTTTATTCTTTAAGATTTTAGACAAAGCAAATAACCAATATCGTCCATTATTTCATCGTTATAATGCTTTAAAAAAGAAAGTTTTAAAATTAGAAACAATGTATAACTATGATCTTAATATTCCTTTAGTTCAATACAAAACAAAGAAATATACAATTGATGAATGTTTCGATATTATTTTAGATGTTGTTAAAATCTTTGGAGAAGACTATGTCAATATCATCAAAAAAGCAAAAGAAGAAAGATGGATTGATTATTATCCACACACAGGTAAACGCATCGGTGCTTATTCTAGTGGATGTTATGATACAAATCCTTATATTCTGATGAACTTTATTGGTGATTATAATTCACTCTCTACCATGATTCATGAATTAGGACATAGTGCACATACTTATTTATCATGTCACAATCAATCACCAGTCAATTGTGATTATCGTATCTTTGTTGCGGAAGTGGCTTCTACAGTGAATGAAACACTATTAATCAACTATATGCTGGAACATGCTTCATCACCTCAGGAAAAAGCTTATTTCCTATATGAACTTTTAGAAAACTGTGTTGGCTTAATCTTTAGACAACCTATGTATGCTGATTTTGAACATATTTTACACACATGGGCACAAGAAGGAAAACCTATGTCATCACAAATGATAACAGATTTGTATGACAAAAAGAACGCTGAATATTATGGACCAGAAATCACAATGGATGAATATGTGGGTTATTCTTGTTATTATATTCCCCATTTCTATTATAATTATTATGTTTATAAGTATACTCTTGGCATGACTGTCGCATTAGCGATTGTATCACGTTTGTTAAATGATGATGAAAAACAAAAAGAAGCTTATCTTCGCTTCTTAAAATCTGGTGGCAGCAAGGACCCTGTGGATCTTTTAAAAGATGCTTTAGTCAATCCATTAGAAGATCAGCTATATGATGATGCTTTCCATTATTTTGAAACAATTCTTAATGAATTTGAAAACATTATCTTAGATACATCAAGCACTTTATGATATAGTGGTAGACTTTTTAATCTACCACTTCTTTTTATGCACTTAGATAAATTTGTGTTATTTTCTTTATATCTCTTTCTTATGAATGAAGTCATATTTATCAGACTCCACCTTCTTTTATTCACAAGTGCTTTATCTCTTTTACCTTTTCAAAAGAATATTACAACTGGATGTGGCATGTTATGTCTTGGAATGACACTCATTTTATTTCCCTTTTGTACACCTGAAACTTATCAAAAATTGGGTTATCTTAAAAGCACTCAGATTGGACGTATTTTAGGCTTCCTTATTGAATTATATGCTCTTTTTATATTATTCTATTAATGACTGAAGCAGTGTTTCCACTGCTTTTTCTTCTTGAAATAACGGTATATCCAAAGGATAAAAAGTTCCTAAAACAAGTAAAATCATCAATAAAACAAAAGCTACAACATAAATAATCCATGATGATGTATCAATATGGAAATAGACATAATAAGATAGACTATTTCCTACAATGATTGAAATCAACAACAATAAAATATCAAAAACAAGACTTTCTATCCCTAAACCATAACGAACAAAATAATAAATGAATAATAAAGAGAGTAAACCACTCAAAAGACCATAAAATATAGCTTTCATATATTTTTTGATATCAATATCCTTGAAAATATAAATCCATAAATAACCTAATAACATTGGGTAAACAAATAGTTTTAAATGTTCAAAAACACTTTCATTCGTTGCTGAAAAAATAGCTATAAAAGGATAAGGAAAAAAATCATAAAGAAAATGTAAAAACGTTCCTGCTAAAAATTCTAAAAACGAAAACAAAACAACCATAATAATCACCAATGTATTGTATGTTTTCTGTATTTTTCTTATTCATCAACAACGTAACCCATTTCTTTCATCAATGCTTTGATTTCTTTTTGACTTAATCTTTTTCCAATAAGATCTTGATCATTTTTCATCTTCATAAGTGATGTATGATCTAAAATCATAAATCCTTTAGATGAATAAACATATTGAACTTCATGATCTTTCCCATGATGTGTATATTGATTTTCTTCATTCATAAAGGCTTTTTTCGCATCCTCTTGTGTATAATAAGTATATATTTTTAAATATGGTCGATTATGTGTACCTGTCACTTGTATATCTGTCAGTGAATCAATAGTTGCATATGTATCTGAAAAATACTCATCCCAATTTCCTAAAATATGATTTTCTTTTTCAACATAGGGTTGAATTTGTCTTAAAACGTTTTGTCGATGTTCCATAATAATACGTATATCCTCTAAAGGATAAGGTAGAGATGCAATAAAAAACTGAGATATCCCTATCATTATTCCTACAAAAAACAAGAAGAAAGTAAACTGCACCCCATATAAATATTCAGATGGATATTTCTGTTTTGGTTTATAAATACCTTGATGTTGTTTCAAATAAAATTGAATACGTCGTAAATATTGTCTTTTGATTTCTTGAAGACGAGTCTTTAAAATTGTATATAAACTCCAAACAACAATCATACATATACAAAAAGAAATAACCATTGCTAATTCTAAATCAATCGCTGCAAAATACTTAGAAACAGGAAAGTATGACATAATATGATAACATATATCTAAACAACTATAGAAAATATTTCCGAATGGAATCATCTCTAAAACTGTTTTAAGTTTCAAGTTACTGACTGCATTAAAATTTTGCTGATAAAAAATCAGCAAGGCCAATGAAATATACATTGGCATCGCCATACTTCCCAAGATATTTTTGATCGTATTAGTGCATGTTCTCAAACATAAAATCATCTGTTCATGTTTTGTTAAATCCTTGACTGTTCCTTTCATATCTTCATGATGTTT
>CALVFK010000171.1 GCA_944326805.1 uncultured Massilimicrobiota sp.
GTTAGGAATACTAACATTTATTGTGACTTTAATAAGTTTGATTGTGAAATTGCTTCTTATCATTATCGATAAGGATACTAAAGCAAAAAAATAACTACCTCTGTCTCTAGCAAAGTTGAGGTAGTTATTTTACCAAACTGAATCTAGGGCATAACCGTTTATCGGCTGTTCCTTTTTCAATTACATTATAGTTTATGTCATTTTAGATGTCAATATACGAAAAAATATATTTGTTTGAAGTACTATTTCACAATGTTATAATATATTTAAAAAGTAGAGGTGTTTTAAAGATGAAATGCATAATAAGAAAATGGAAAAGAGAAGATGCTAAAGATTTATATCAAAATATTAATGATTTAAGAATTTTAAATAATTTAACAGATCGTATACCTTATCCTTATCATTTAAAAGATGCCTATGATTATATAGAAGCTATGTTATCTGCTGATGAAAATAAAATCTTTGCTTTTGCAATAGAATATGAAGGAAAGGTTGTTGGAAGTATTTCAATTTTAAGACAAGATGACATTTATCGTAGAAGTGGAGAGATTGGATATTATTTAGGCTATAAATATTGGGGCAAAGGAATTATGAGTGAAGCTGTGAAACAGACATGTCAATATGTTTTTGAACATAGTGATATAGAGAGAATTTTTGCGGCTCCTTTTGATTATAATCCAGCTTCTTGTCGTGTATTGGAAAAATGTGGTTTTGAACGTGAAGGTGTTTTAAGAAAGAATGGTTATAAAAATGGAAAATTTCATGACATGATTATGTATTCTTTGATTAAATAATTATTGAAATTATTAAGTCTTATGCTATAATCAGTATATCAAATCGTTGCATTGGATAAGTAAATGTGAAATCATGATAGAGAACTGATGGTTGGTGTAAATCAGTATGAGGCAGCATTGAAATCTACCAATAAGAGGAGCTAATCCCTCCCGGTTGAACCGTTATCTCATAAAAGTTATCAGTATGATAAGAAATAGGGTGGCACCACGATATATTCGTCCCTTGTAAAAGGTGCTTTTTATTTTATTGGAAAAGGAGAATGAAAAATGATTGATATTGCTATACTAAGAGAAAATCCAGAAGCTGTAAAAGAAAATATGCGAAAGAAATTTCAGCATGATCGTTTACATTTGGTTGATGAAGCTTATGCATTGGATAAGGAATATCGTGAAGCT
Organism: uncultured Massilimicrobiota sp.; assembly: GCA_944326805.1. Classification (GTDB taxonomy): domain Bacteria; phylum Bacillota_I; class Bacilli_A; order Erysipelotrichales; family Coprobacillaceae; genus Allocoprobacillus. Next base: position 1,191 of record CALVFK010000171.1, read on the forward strand.
TTGACAAAAGCGAGTGAGCTTCGTGCTATGCGTAATTCATTGTCTAAAGAAATCGGACAATTTATGCGTGAAGGTAAAAAAGATTTAGCTGAAGAAAATAAAAGAAAAGTCAGTGAAATGGCAAATACTTTAAAAGAGTTAGAAGCAAAAGAAGTAGAATTAGGTCCTAAATTAAAAGAAGTGATGATGAAAATCCCTAACTTTATTGATGAAAGTGTACCTATTGGAAAAGATGACAGTGAAAACGTTGAAATTCAAAAATATGGGGATCCAGTTGTTCCTGATTATGAAATCCCATATCATGCGGATATTATTACAAAATTAAAAGGATTAGATAAAGAAGCAAGTGGAAGAACGAGTGGTAATGGTTTCTATTATTTAATGGGGGATATTGCTAGACTTTCTTCAGCTATGTTATCTTATGCCAGAGATTTTATGATTGATAAAGGATTTACATATTGTATCCCTCCATTTATGATTAGAAGTGATGTTGTGACTGGTGTCATGTCATTTGAAGAAATGGATGCTATGATGTATAAAATTGAAGGTGAAGATTTATATTTAATTGGAACAAGTGAACATAGTATGATTGGTAAATTCAAAGATCAGATTGTCAAAGAAGAAGAATTACCAATTACATTAACTTCATATTCTCCATGCTTTAGAAAAGAAGTTGGGGCTCATGGTATTGAAGAACGTGGTATTTATCGTGTACATCAATTTGAAAAACAGGAAATGGTTGTTTTGTGTAAACCAGAAGAAGCTATGGAATGGTATGATAAAATGTGGTCATATACTGTTGAATTATTTAGAAGTTTAGATATACCTGTAAGAACACTAGAATGTTGTAGTGGTGATTTAGCTGATTTAAAAGTGAAATCTTGTGATGTAGAAGCATGGTCACCTAGACAGAAAAAATATTTTGAAGTTGGTTCTTGTTCTACATTAGGAGATGCACAAGCTAGACGTTTAGGTATTCGTACAAAAGGTGAAAGAGGAACATATTATGTTGCTACTCTTAACAACACTGTTTTAGCAAGTACAAGAGCTTTAATAGCTTTCATTGAAAACAATTATAATGAAGATGGAAGTATTTCTATTCCTGAAGTATTAAGACCTTATATGGGAGGAAAAGAAAAAATCGGTTAAGACAAAAATCTTAACCTTTTTTTATACTTAATTTTTGAATATGTTGAATCAAAGGAAAATATTTATTAGCAAGGGAAACAAATTTTCCAACAGTGAGTGCTGAAATGACAGTACCTAAACCTACTCCTTTTAAAGAATGGAAGAAAAATAACGAACATAAACTGGCAATAATAATCAAAGTGATATCAAAACATATTTTGACCATACCAAAATCCTTCTGTGTCACATCACTGATTGCTTTAACAATACCTTCACCAGGAACCATAATAACATTAGGAGCAACTTCTATACTAATACCTATTGCCAGAATGATACATCCCATCAAAAGACTTAATAATCTTATAAGTAATGTATCAGGCTGAAACCAGTTCATCATATACATACCTAAATCTATAAAACTACTAAAGATAATATTTGCAAGAATTTGTAAGAATTGAATAGGTTGAAAATCTTTTTTTAATATGATGATTTGAATGATAATAAAAATCATATTAAAGATAAATGTTGTCATACCAAAACTCATATTTGTAAAATATAAACTTAAAACATAGGGAACACTGGATATTTGAGAAGTTCCTAAAGCACTCTTAGTAATAAAAGCAATACCAAATGAGTTAATAAAGAGACCTAATAAAAAATAAAAATATCTTAAAATTGTTTTATTCATCATATTCCTCCCTCAAATTATCAAGTACTTGATTCAATATCTGATTCACTTCTTTTTGATTTAAAGATTGATAAGCTATCTGATCAACTTCATAACATATTCTTTTGACTTCTATTGCTTTTTCTTTGCCCAATTCAGTCAGAAAAATGAGTACTGATCTTTTATCATTTAATTGATTTTGACGATAAATCAATTGCTGTGTTTCCATCTTTTGAATAAGACTTGTCATAGTTGACTTATCTAAGACACAAGTTTGACCTATTTCTTTAGGGGTTTGCCCATCTTTTTCATAAAGACATTCAAGAATTTTAGGTTGACCGGGATAAAGCCCAATGTTTGATGTTTTTTGTGTCATCAGTTTATGACTATAATGAAAACATTTTAATAATAAAAAGTGTATCTCATAATTTAACATATTTTTCACCTCATTTAGTTTGAAATCAAACTAAATTATAATTTATAAAGATGATTTGTCAAGTGACTTTGTACACATAAATTCCATATTTTTTCCACTTGATATTCACATGGTTTTGTTAGAATCTTGTCGAAAAAGGAGGTTGTGTATGAAAAATATTCTTGAATTTTTAGAACAATCATCACAAAAATATTTTACAAAAATAGCTTTTAGTGATGATAAAAATGAAATAACATATGGTCAATGTGTTGAAAATGCTCAAAGAATAGGGACAAATTTATTATCATTACAAGCCAAAAGACAACCTATAGCAGTAAT
>CALVFK010000172.1 GCA_944326805.1 uncultured Massilimicrobiota sp.
TCTGATGAAGAGCCTGATGATAATGAGGATGAAGATATAGGATTGCCTGAAGTTCCTGATGATGTAGAAGATGATTCAACAGATTATGAGATACTCACTGGAAACTCTTTTGGCTCAACTGAAGACTTCTTTAGTGGATCTAATAGTATGGAAATACATGTTGGGACACTTATATTTAATGAGTTAGATGGGTATTGGTACCAATGTCATTACAAAACTTGGATAGGTCCTTATGCTTTTTCTTCTAATGGAACAACTGCTGGATATGCTTTAAGAAAACTAGATACAGTTTTTGATGATGTTGAATCTGATCGAAATAACTTATACTTTAAGGGTGATATAATTAGGGTTGACTTACCATATATAAAAGGAATCTATAGATGTAAAGTTGATAGAGTTCAGTATTATGATTTTACCTGGGATGTTGATTATAGATGGGAAAAGATGCCTGATAATACTCCTTTGAAGCTTGTGTCTATAGAAAGTCAGATACCAGCAGGTAGTGAAAATACAGTTTATACTCAACTTGAAAAAGATTTAAAGAATGATCAATACTCTTATAAAGGTGAGTATAATGAGGATGATAATCTTAGATATAAAGTAGGGGATATAGTTAAAATAAGTTTAAAAGCCAAAGAAGGACCTGACTGTGTGACTTACTATAGAAAGATATTTGATAATAGCTCTAAGCCAGGTAAAGCAGATAGTGGAAAGTTAGCTTGGAAAGCTTATACTAGAAAGTTCTCTAAGACAAGTGCTTATGAGATAGGAGATATTGTATGGGCTTATAATGGTGGATATAGCTATAACTTTAAGTTTATAAAGAACTATGATGAAATAATATCTGGAGATGGAAACAATTGGATGGTTTATAAAAGTTTTGAAGATGGTTATACTGAAAAATTAGACATACAATAGTTTTCACAAAGATGATTGATGAACTTGATATAGAAGACACTTATTATACTGTTAAAAAGTTATTCTATCACACATATCATGATTATACTGAAATTGTTAATGACTGACTTGTTTGAACCTATATATCTTTTCGTGATGATGTATAGAAAAGAAAATATCGGACATATTAATTATGAATTCTATAATAAATATTAAAGATATTGAGGAGAAGAAAAATGAGTCGAATTATTCAAGTCTATGCTAGAGAAGTTTTAGATTCTCGTGGTCATCCAACTGTTGAAGTTGAAGTACAAAGTGAAAAAGCAATAGGAAGAGCAATAGTACCTAGTGGTGCATCTACAGGGATTCATGAAGCTGTAGAATTACGTGATCATGATATGAAAAGATTTATGGGACAAGGTGTGTTAAAGGCTGTGGCACATGTTAATGAAGATATTGCCCAATCTATTATTGGAGAGAATGTTTTCAATCAAAGACAAATTGATCAGATGATGATAGCGCTCGATGGAACAGCTCAAAAGAAACGCTTAGGGGCTAATGCTATTTTAGGCGTGTCTTTGGCTGTTGCCCGATGTGCTGCCAATGAACTACATATACCTTTGTATCGTTATATTGGTGGTGTTAATAGTCATATTTTACCTGTTCCAATGATGAATATTATTAATGGTGGAGCTCATGCTGATAATAATATTGATTTTCAGGAATTTATGATTATGCCAGTCAATGCAACGTCATTTAAAGAAGCTTTGCGTATGGGATCTGAAGTGTTTCATCATTTAAAGAAAGTGCTCAAAGATAAAGGTTTAAATACAGCTGTGGGTGATGAAGGAGGCTTCGCACCAGATTTAGCTTCTAATGAAGTGGCTATTCAAACAATGTTAGAGGCTATTGAAAAAGCTGGATATAATCCAGGAGTTGACATCAATTTAGCTATGGATGTGGCGAGCAGTGAGTTTTATAAAGGTGGACAATATATTCTTTCTGGTGAAAATCATAAATCATTCACTTCCAAAGAATTAGTAGACTATTATGTTTCATTATGTCAGAAGTATCCTATTGTTTCGATAGAAGATGGTTTAGACCAGGATGATTTTCAAGGATGGAAGTATTTAACAGAACAACTAGGCAAAAAAGTACAGTTGGTTGGAGATGATTTCTTTGTCACAAATACTCAACGTTTACAACAAGGAATCGAAGAAGGACTTGCCAATTCCATTTTAATTAAAGTGAATCAAATTGGGACTTTAACAGAAACATTAGAAGCCATTGAAATGGCTCATAAAGCCAATTATACAGCTATTATTTCGCATCGCTCTGGCGAAACAGAAGATACGACAATTGCTGATATTGCTGTTGCGACAAATGCGGGACAGATCAAAACAGGGTCAGCTTCACGTACGGAGCGAATTGCGAAATATAATCAATTGATAAGAATAGAAGAAGACTTATCAACTCAGTCAGTTTATGCGGGAAAATTATTGAAAAGATAATTTTATAAAGATGTATAAAAAAAGAGCTAATCTAGAATAACGAAGGCTCTCCAATTATTGGGGTCTAGATTATCATGGGGTAAATCATACCCCAAACAACTGAAGAATTATAACGGTGGATACCTCATGAGAAATATCCACCTTTTTTTTAGAATCTAATATCTTCATCATCAAGGATTGCAGTGTCTATTCTGTTTATTTTGCTTTGAATAAGTTCCAATCGTCTTGAAATGTTGCTGAGATATTCCAGAATTTCTTCCAACACTTCATCTTCTTCAAGTATTCTATCATTGTCTTCCTCCAGTATTAATTTGTACGCATGTTGCTTCATGATGCATTCATCCTCCTCTATAACTTGAATTTCTCATCTTCATTTATGGTGAAAAGAACCCTGTTTCTGAATCTTTTCCAGCAGGTGTAGCCATTGCTGCTATGCTTCAACAGCTTGATGGTCTTGTTTCTGTTTTCAATCAGGGCATTGTTCATCTTTTTGTTGATCTTCAAATCTTAGCTGAGAGTATGGAATGATATCTTCGATAAGGATGGCATGAGTCTTATGGCAATGTCTGCAAATGACTCTTGTAATCATGATGCAGTATTTCCTGCCAAAAATGTATATGTGACGCTTATAGTAGCCATGAAATGAAAAGCCAGAGTGATGACAATGGGGACATTTCAAAGAGTCGAGAGATATCAGAGCTATGGATTCATTGTATTTTGACTGCAGATAGCTGTTGAGGAATGAGCGAGAACGTCTTTGAAGAAATAAGTTTTTATTGAAATTGTTGATTAAATTTGTTATTATCATAGTGTCAATTGGACAGGATGAAACTCGATCTTTAGCGGGAGGGAGTTTCATCTTTTTTCTTTCTATATATTCTTAACTAAAGAATAACATAATGGGACACCCCATGAAAATAGATAGGTGAAATTTGAATAAAAAGAAACAGACCACGCAACATTGCATAGCCTGTTCAAACCACGTGAAAATTTAGATAGTCATTCAAAATTGATAATGACCTTTTTTCGTCTTTTGTAATGTATTGGAAAATATCTTTTTCACTGTTAATATCAAATATATGTATTGTTAGTGAATCAAGTTGTTCTTGAGTACATGACTGAATTGTTGTAAGGGTGTCTTTTGAAAGATGTCCTAATTTTGATTTGAGTTGTCTAATTAAAGTTTGGATAATACCTTCATTTCTTCCAATGTTAATTCCCTCGCTTCTTCCAATGGATTTTCCTTTGTTTAAGTTCTCTTTTCCATAATCTCTGATAGCTTGACACATATCGATTTTCTCCTCCTTTACCTTTT
>CALVFK010000173.1 GCA_944326805.1 uncultured Massilimicrobiota sp.
TATCGTGTGCAATTTAATGGGGCTATTGGGCCTTATAAAGGAGGATTGCGTTTTCATCCTAGCGTTAATTTGAGTGTGTTAAAATTCTTAGGTTTTGAACAAGTATTTAAGAATGCATTGACTACTTTGCCTATTGGTGGTGGTAAAGGTGGTAGTGATTTTGATCCTAAAGGTAAAAGTGAAGGGGAAATCATGAGATTTTGTCAAAGTTTCATGAGTGAACTTTATAGTCATATTGGTGCTGATGTCGATGTTCCTGCTGGGGATATGGGTGTTGGTGCTAGAGAGATTGGTTATCTATATGGTCAATATCGTAAATTGTCTAAATTGAATACGCCTGGGGTTTTAACAGGTAAGGGTATTAAATATGGTGGTAGTTTGGTTAGAACAGAAGCTACAGGCTATGGTTTAGTTTACTTTGTATTAGAGATGTTAAAACATCATGGTAAAAAACCTGAGGGATTGACGACTATTATTTCTGGTAGTGGTAATGTGGCTATTTATGCTTGTGAAAAGGCTAAGCAAAATGGTATGAAAGTTATCGCTATGAGTGATTCTAAGGGTTATATTCTTGATGATAATTTAGATTTAGATGTTGTTAAGCAAATTAAAGAAGTTGAAAGAGGTTCTTTAGCTTCTTATGTTGAAAAATGTGGTCATGGTGAATACCATGAGGGTAGCTTATATGATGCGAATATTAAGTGTGATATTGCTTTACCTTGTGGTACGCAAAATGAAATTGATCTAGAGAGGGCTAAACGCTTGGTATCTAATGGTTGTTGGTTAGTTGCAGAAGGTGCTAATATGCCAGATAATAATGATGCCGTGGCTTATTATTTGGCTAATAAAGTATTATTTGCACCTGGTAAAGCAGCTAATGCTGGAGGAGTAGCGACTAGTGCTTTAGAGATGAGTCAAAATAGTATGCGTTATAGTTGGTCATTTGAAGAAGTTGATCAAAAGTTAAAAGATATTATGGCTTCTATTCATCAACAATGCTTAAATATGATTGAAGAATATAATCTTGAAAAACATAATTATGTTGCGGGAGCTAATATTGCAGGAATGACTAAAGTTGTTGAAGCAATGGTTGCGCAAGGTATTATTTAAGGCTTTTGCTTTTGCGAAAGCTTTTTTCTTTTTGTAACTAATTTTCAATAGAAGTAAGTAAAATAAGAATAGAGGAATACTTATGACCATTGCATTAATTAATACGCAAATTACGATTATTACTTATCTTATTTTTGGTTTTATCTTATATAAAGCTAAAATTATTACACCTCATGCCCAAGTATTTATTTCTGATATCATGATCGATGTACTTTTGCCATGTAGTGTTTTTGCTTCGGTTTTAAGCGGATTGACCCTTGATTTATTGATGCGATTAGGAGCTATTTTAGCTATAGGTATTGGTATAGAAATCATTCTTTTCCTATTAACTAAATTACCGACAGGTAAGATGGATATCAGTGAAGCTAATGTCAATCATTATGGCATGTTGGTAAGTAATGGAGGCTTAGTTGGCACACCGGTCATTGAATCATTGTTTGGCCCTGTAGGAGTCATGTGCTGTAATGTCTTTTTGATTCCTACGCGGGTTATGGCTTATAGTGCTGGTGAGAGTATTTTTAATCCTCAGCTTAAAAGAACATATAAAGAAGTAATTTATTCTATTTTGACCAATAAGATAATTATCGTAATGGTATTGGGTATAATTTGTGTATTTTTAAATATTAGCCTTCCAGATCCTATTTATAGTGCTATTTCCAAAATTGGTGGTTGCTTAGCACCATTTTCTTTGATGCTTATTGGCAGTATGTTGGCACAATATGGAGGCTTTGATCTATCATTGATCAAAAAGATCTTTTCTATTTCTATCATTCGTTTATTTATTATTCCATTAGGTGCTTTAGCTGTTTGTCTATTTTGTCATCTAGATTTTCAATCAACAGCTATCGTCGTATTATTGATGGGCATGCCTGTTGGTAGTACATGTGCTAGTTTTGCAAAAAAATATAAAGGCAATGAAAAGTATGCGACCAATGTGGTATTAGTTAGTACTTTAGCTTCTACCATTACTTTGGTTATCTTGATGCGTATCATTGAAATGTTTTTTTAGGAGGATTTATGTTTAATATTTTAGTTGGTAGTTTTACGACGGAATCTAATACAAATGTTCCCTATATTACTAAACTTGCGGATTATGAATTATGTTTTAATGATGAAGTTATCGATAAGATGGGATTGAATGAAATTAATAGAAGCCAAGAGGTTAGGCTTTTACCTTTGGTATATGCTAATGCGAATGCGGCTTCATTGGTTGAATATGAGACTTTTATTTATATTGAAAACTTATTTTTGCATCAGGTGAAGAATAATTTATCAAAAATTGATGGTATATATCTGCATTTACATGGTGGCAGTTATGTAGAAAAAATTGGTTCTGGGGATCATCATCTATTAAAAGAGATTAGAAAAATCGTAGGACCTTATTTACCAATTGCAATTTCTTGTGATCCTCATGGTAATCTTACAGAAGAATATGCGACAAATTGTACGATCATCAGAAGTTATCGTGAATCTCCACATGTTGATGCAGCTAGTACGCGGGTCAAAGTTTTAAATATGTTAATTGATTTATTATTTGATCGACAAAATATTCATGCGATCTATCGTAAATTACCACTTATCTTAGGTGGGGAACAATCAGTATCAGCTGATGAACCAGTATTATCTATCAATAAATATATGGATGAAATGGAAAAAGATGCAAGGATAAGAAGTGTTTCTTGGCATGTAGGATATTTAAGACATGATTGTCCAGAAGCAGGATGTGGGGTTATTGTGGTTCCTAATACTTATGAGGATATAAAATATTGTGAAAGTAAGGCGGATGAATTAGCTAAATTTGTTTGGGATAGACGTCATGAATTTCATTATACCGGCTTAACTTTAGGTGAAGATGAATCTATTGATATGGCTTTAAATTTTATTGATAAACCATTTGTAATAACTGATTCTGGAGATAATACCACATCAGGTGCTAGTGGTTGGAATACGACTTTATTAAGAAAATTGTTGCAGAAGAATAATGGAAAAAAGATGTTGTTTGCCTCAATTAAAGATGAAGAGTGCTTTAAATATTTAAAGACAATTGAAGAAGATGAGATAACTGATATCAAGATAGGTAATAATTTTGATAAAAATTGCCAAGAAGTTTATTTAAAGATTCAAAAGAAAAAAACCGCACCGATATATATGGCACATGGTGAGGTAACTTTTGGTACTTTAGGGGAAGGTATCTTGGTTCATGTTTTAGATACCAATATTGATATCATCGTTGCCGAAAAGACGGGAAGGATAACTAATGGAGCGCATTTGGATGTCTTTGGCATCAAGTGGCAAGATTATGATATCGTCATTTTAAAACAAGGTTATATCTTTCCAGATTTTAAGAAAGATTGTAAAGGTTATGTGATGGCCTTGACAGATGGAAATACTTTGCAGGATACCAAAAATATTAATTTTAAATTGATCATGCGGCCAATGTATCCTATTGATAACATTTAAGAGCTTTATGCTCTTTTTTGTAACTTAGTTACAAAAAGCTTTGGTTATAATTTAAATAAATATAATAGGAGGGCTTTTATGCGTATTTTAATTGGTGGATTTATTGCAGAATCCAATGCTAGTGTGGACAAGTTAACGGAAATTCAAGAC
>CALVFK010000174.1 GCA_944326805.1 uncultured Massilimicrobiota sp.
TGATGTACAACGTTTGTATCATTTGAGAAATTTGTATATTCTTCAATTTCCTCTACATTTGGTCGATACACCTCATTCATGATGATCGCATCAACTTCTCCATCATAAAGAGCCTTAACTTCAGCATTTAAATTATCATAGCTCTGTGTTTGAATTGTTACATCTTGTTTAGCTATATCGTCCTGACTTTCTTTAGTTCCTTGTGCATCAATCGTTTTTAAAACACCAACATTTTTTCCAGACAAGTCTTTTAATTCTACAATATCTGCACTTTTACTAATGACAGAAATCGTGTTTTTGATTTTTCCTTCATTTGAATTTGTAATCGAATTTAAAGTTTGAGCTGTTTGATATAAATATAAATTCCCTAATCCATATCCAGCACCCAATACAATACATAAAAATACACTGACAACCTTAGACCAAACTCTCTGGCTGGCAAAATTCAACAGCACTAAAAACAACAATGTCAACAAACACATCAAAACACTAACAGAAATTGTTAAATTTCCTGGAAGAAGATTCAAGGTGAAAACCTGATAAATCAATCCAGCTAAAAGAACAACCAAAATCAATGAAATTATTCCGGCAAATATTCTAAAAGCTATACTTTTTGTATTACTAGTTCGAGCTTTACGCATCTTATCCCTCCCGACACTTACAACCATTATAAAATAGAATCAACAAAAATAAAAACTACATTTCATCAACAATTCGCTTAATTTGCTCCAAATATGCAAATTTATTCACAGAATCGGGTTCCAGATAAGCGCCTTCACCCCATTCATTCCATGCTGTGACAAATATATAAGGTTTATTCTGTGACTGACTGATTTCAACAAGTTTAGAAAACCATTCGTAGAATTTTTGTGGAGAACCATTTTTTATGATCCTGCCATGAATACCTCTTCTTGGCGTATCATCAAAACCAACAAATCCACTTAACCATGTGTTTTTATCACTTTTTTTTGCATCTTCTAAAATTTTATTATATTCCTTGTCATAATCATAAAATTCAATTTTATCAGTACGCGCACTAATTTCTTTTTTAGAGCGATAAAATAAATACTGATTCCATGTCAAAGGGACAAATGGTGAATAACGAAATTTATGTTTAAAGCCGATTTTATGATGTCCATCTCTAGATATACAATACATACCATTAAAACCTGCTTGCTTAGCCAATTCATCCCAATATGTAGCCATCTTTTCAATTGTTTCAAAATCTATTTGTGGCTGAAAAAAAGCAAATACAGGTTTATTATCGATTTTTATATATCGATCATCTTTAAAAAACGGAAGAAGATAATCAAAATGAATCTTCCAATCCACTTCATTTCCATAATCCAATTTGGCCAAAATACCGGAATCCTGTGGATCAACCTTTTTTTCGTATTCGCTGCTAGCCATGGTAACAGCCCCTTTTACATTGCTCCAGGTTCTTTTCCATGTATTATTATCCCAAATGAATAAATATTCAATTGGCAAATCTTTTTGTTCTAATAAAAGTTCAGCAGGTTTTGTTAATAATTTTTGTTTGCTGGAAAACCAATAATGGTAAATCGCAAACCCGCTAATACCGTATTCATGAGCCAATAAAGCCTGTTTTCGAATACTGTCTGCATTTGATAAATCATAATAATCGTTATCGAGAGGAACTCTTGGTTGAGTATGTCCGTTAAACAATGGTTTACTTGCTTTAACGGCAGTCCAATCTGTATACCCTTCGCCCCACCATGCATCATTTTCTGGTGTTTGGTGAAACTGAGGCAGATAATTAGCTAATATTTTTACCTTGCTCAAAATCACCATCTCCTAAAAGGCATATTGTTCATCATAATAGATATCTTCACTATATGTTCCATCTTCTGTATACACATCTCCATTTACACCATCTGTATAATACTGATTTGGATCTTCTGTGTAATAATCTGTTGAATAATCTTGACTATAATCATAACCGGCATAAGGATCTGTTACATAACCCGGATCCTGTACGACTTGATTTTGACTATCTTCAATCACTTCAATGTTGTTTTCATCAATTGTATCACTGACGCTTGTAGAAGATTCTCCATCTAAAACGGCTTGAATCTTGTCATGTGCAACCTGTACAGAATCAAGATTAGCAAGCATGACATCAGCATAATCCCCTAGTGTTGGACTATATGCACTTGATGTAGAACCTACCAATGCATAACTTTCAAACTGCCAATCAGGGAAGAAAGTAAACTCGTAACGCACAAGTGAAAGTATCTCATCACTTGACATATTGGTTTCAAAAGCTCCACTTAAAGCATCCATAAAATCACCAAAGCGAGTAATCATTTCAGGAGAAGCAATCTTGCTAATCATTGCCTGAATAACGATTTGCTGATTCTTGACACGCTGTGCATCCCCATCTGTATATGCATAACGCTCACGAGCAAAAGCTAAAGCACGTTTGCCATCCAAATGATTCCAGCCTTCTGTGACACCTTGTAAAGACCAGTCAGCATTAAACTGTTCAACAGCCAATCCTTCTTCAACAAAAACATCTATTCCGCCTAATGCATCTACTAAGTTTGTTAAACTAGAAAAATTAACACGTACATGATAGTTGATTGTGATATCTAAAAACTCTTCAATGGTTTTTTCTGTTGTATCTATGCCATAAAGACCTGAATGTGTTAATTTATCTCGCTCATCTTGTGGGCATGCTAAACCTGTATCTGTATCACCACATTGAATCGTTTCATAATAGTCTCGAGGAATACTTGTCATTAAAACTGTATGTGTGCTTGGATTCACTGTTACCAGCATATTTGAATCACTTCTAGAATTAGAAGTTAATCCTCCATATGAATCATTTCCACTAATTAAGATTGTAAATGGTTCTGTTGCGACATTTACACTATCTTTTACCGTATCTGTCTTTGTTTCTCGTTTTGTATAATAAACAGTTTGATTAACAACACTTGTCATATTATTTGCATCTGGATCCATTTCAAATACAATTCCTCTAAATGTTTCATTCAATATAATACCTTGTACTTGATCTGTGTAAAGAGCATAGTAAAGATCATTAAATGTTGTGTAGTCCACTGTTTCAACAGTTATTTTTGAAGAAATATCGTCTAAGGCTTTCTGGGTTCCTTCAGAATCCTGTGATGTGATTGTTCCTAGCGTCATATTATTTAATGATTCTAAAGAATCATAACCTGATCCATTTAGAGTAACAACTGAGATCGTATTTGTCATTTGATCTGTTAAATTTGTGACACTGGCAAACATTTCATTTGTTTTGAAAATATAATAATTTCCTGCACCATACACCACAGTAAGAGCCAAAATTAAGAAAGCAGACAAAAAGCGCGAAATAGGACGTTTCGCGATAAAATTATAGAACAGGCAAAGAATTAAAGATAATACAATAATTATCACAACAGCAGCTACTTCAAGTATTAATGGAAGCATATTCAACATGATTAGTTGAAAACATAAAAAAACTGCTACCCCAATACAAATAAGCGATAGTAGAACTACTAGCGGATTTCTACGTTTTTTCTTTTTGGTATTCTGTATATTTTTTTTCATCATCAAAAATTAAAGCATGAATACACTTTATTTGTCAAATTTTCACTTAAGTTTCACTAAATATTTATTAATTGTGTAAAAAAAACTGAAATATTAACTATTTTTTACAAACAATGCCTTCCTAATATAATCTT
>CALVFK010000175.1 GCA_944326805.1 uncultured Massilimicrobiota sp.
ATACAATTCGTGTTTCTTTAAGTGCCGATCCCGTTGAAGAAATCAAAGTAGCCAAGACATTACTCAAAGAATTAGAACTGATTGATCATGTGCCTACACTAGTATCATGCCCAACATGTGGACGTATCCAATACGATCTCATTCCTGTTGCTAATGAAATTGAAGACTTCTTAAATAACATTCATAGCGATATTACGGTTGCGATTATGGGATGTGCTGTCAATGGTCCAGGTGAAGCCAAACATGCAGATATTGGTATTGCTGGTGGTGTTAAAGAAGGACTGCTTATTAAAAAAGGAGAAATTATTAAAAAAGTAAAACAGGAAGATATGGTTTCAGTTTTAAAAGAAGAAATATTGAAAATGGTTGAAAAGCAATGATGGATAATGTCATTGCTTTTTCTTTGACACTTTCATCTTGCTTTACTAAAGACATATCAATAATACTACTTGTTCTTCAAGCTTATTTTATCTTATATCATTATGTTCTTTGCAAAGAGGCAAATGATTTATTCTAGAAATATAATCCAAAGTCGTTAATAAGGAAAAACATTCAGGATACCACTTTTTTCATACTAAATTCTAACCTGATTACTTTCTAGAACTTCTACAATAAAGTTTATATCTGTTAATTCTTTTAATTTATAACAAACATTACTTTTAAATAACTCAAAATCACATCTTAAAGTATCTTCTATTAAGTACTCTACTGTCAAATCCAAAGCTTTTGCTATTTTATAAACAATTTTAGCTAAACAATGTGTAAGTTCTGTTCTTTGATTATAAATATCATTAATAGTTGTATAAGATATTTTACACAATTTTGAAAGTCAATATTGAAATATATTTTTTGAATCCAAAATACTCTTAAATGACGTACTATCACACTCCTCACTATTCTGATAACGATAAACCAATACATTGTAAATAAACGAAATCCCATTTTTATTATATTCATTTACACAAACTCTAAAATCCATTTCTATATGTTGTTTAAAAACATTTTATTTTTGATAAAGATTGACACTATTATTTTTAGCTCTGTATCAAAAATGGAGGGGAAGTAACTGAATGACTTCCCCTCCACTCTTAACATAGAATCATCTTATTCTACTATAAATTTTGCACTATTTAAAATCAATTGACTTGCTTGAATACGATTTAAATCACGTCTTAATCCTTCTAAATCAATTTTTTCTAAAATATCTTTTCTATCCATTTGATATTGTTGTGCCATTAAATCAACTTGACGATCAACTTCTTCATCACTTGTCATTAAGTTTTCAACTTTCACAATTTCATCAATAATTGCTTCAAAGATAGCTTGTTGTTTTGCAGCTGGCATTAATTGAGCATGTAAAGCTTCCTGATCCATTGACATCATTTGAAGATATTGTTCTAAAGCCATACCTTGACTTGCTAATTCATTTGTCACATATTGAACATGTTGATCTAAAGCTCTTTGAATATCTTCATCTTCTACTTCTACATCACTATTTTCAATTAATACACCTAAAACTTTATTTTCTTTTTCAGCATTTAAAGCTTGAATATTTTGATTTTCTAATCCTTCACGAATTTTCAATTTTAAATCATCAACAGTTTCCACATCAGGAATTTGTAATGATTTCACAAATTCTTCATCAAGCTGTGCTTTTACTTTTGAAGCAATATGATGAACTGTCACTTGGAAAACAACATCTGCTCCTGCTAAATCTTTCGCTCCATAATTTTCTGGAAAAGTCAAGTTTAAATCTCTTGTTTCCCCTTTAGCCATACCAATCATTTGTTCTTCAAAACCAGGAATGAAAGAACCAGAACCAATTTCTAACTGATATCCTTCAGCAGTTCCTCCATCAAAAGCAACACCATCTTTTAATCCTTTAAAATCAATTGTTGTGACATCACCATTTTCAACTGTTCCATCTTTTTCAACAAGTTGACTTCTTTGTGATAATAACTGTTGAATTTCTCTTTCTACATCTTCTTGATTGACTTGACGTGAAGAAATTGTCACTTCAATCCCTTTATAATTACCTAATTGATTCACTTTACTCATAATCTAAATCCTTTCTTTTAAAAACGTCCATATTCTATCATATTTTTTATCATAACTTCAAGCCTATTTCAAAAAAGTGTTCTTTTTTTCTACAGTCAACATAGGATATATTTAAGGAGGCAAATATGAGAAATCAAAATAACGAGTATATATCAAGACTACAATTAGATGATTTTCAAGTTCTTTTAAAAGAATTTGATATTGAACTAGACCAATCTACACAACAAAGCATTCTCAATATGATTAAAAACAATCAATATGCTTTAGCACATGAACAGTATCATTTTATTTTAGAAAACTATATAAAAAAATTGACAAGTGAATTCACTTGCCAAAAAATATTTGTTTTATTAAACAGTTATTTTAAACCATTATTAAATGTCTGATGCATAAACATCTCTATTTCTTCACAATAAGGTGCTTTTCCATCAATATAAGGTGTTTCAAGAATCTTTGGAACATCTTTTAATTTAGGATGATTGACAATTTGATTCAATGTTTCAAATCCAATATGACCATAACCAATATTCTCATGACGATCTTTATGAGCACCACGCTCATTTTTAGAATCATTCACATGAACAACAAGTAAACGATCCAATCCTATCTTTTGATCAAACTCCTCTAAAATTTCATCAAAATGTGTCAAATCATAACCTGCATCATGAATATGACATGTATCTAAACAAACACCTAATAATGAAGCATATTTTGTATTTTCAATCATATATTGAATCTGATCAAATGTTCTTCCCATTTCACTACCTTTACCAGCCATTGTTTCTAAAGCAATATGAACTTTTTGATCTTCACGCAAAACTTCATTCAATCCCTTAACAATCTGCTTCAATCCTGCTTCATCTCCCGCTTTAACATGAGAGCCCGGATGCAAAACAAGTCGACTGATACCAATTTCTTCACATCGAGCGATTTCTTCTTTTAAAAAGCGTACAGCAAGTTCATATGTTTCAGGTTTAACAGTATTAGCCAAATTAATAATATAAGGCGCATGAACAACCACATCATCAATTGATATATGATGTTCTTTCATATATTCTTTGGCTTCTTCAACTCGTAATTGACTGACAGGCTTACGGGCTGTATTTTGCGGTGCTCCAGTATAAAACATAAAAGTATTTGCACCATAAGATACAGCTTCTTTAACAGAACCCAATAACATCTCTTTTCCACTCATGGAAACATGACTTCCAATTTTCAACATTATTGTGCCTCTCTTTCTCTTTTTTCTCTTTGTGCCTGTTTTGCACGTTCTTTTTTCTGTCTTCTGATATCCTGTTTAATAATAGCTCTTTTTTCTTTATGAACCATTTCCTCAATTTGTCTTTTACGCTTTTTCTTATATCCCGGTTTCACTTTTACAGGCTTTCTTACAATTGCTGAAATCTTCTTTTCTAATTCCGTTTGATGTTTCACACGGTTTTTACGCTTTTGACGCTCTTTTGTTCCAACAAATTGTTGTCCCTTTAATTCCTTAACTTCAAAATGAATCCCTTTCTTTTCCAATTCTTCAACAATAGATTGATTAGATGTATCATACATATTATAACATTCACCTGTATATTTTCCTCGACCACAACGACCACTACGATGAATATAAAAATCAAGTTCAGTTGGAAATTCCATATTGAT
>CALVFK010000176.1 GCA_944326805.1 uncultured Massilimicrobiota sp.
TCAAAAAGGTAGAAGATGTGGAATCAGTGATGAGGAGTTAAAAAGTTTATTTGAAATGATTTTGGAGGGTTAATTATGTTGAAGGTTGAACATTTAAAAAAGCAATATGCTTCATTTTCATTAGATTGTTCTTTAGAAGTCAAACCGGGTTATGTGACTGGGTTAATAGGGCAAAATGGAGCAGGTAAGAGTACAACATTTAAAGCTATTTTAGGATTAATTCATTATCAAGGACTTGTAGAAGTATTTGGAAAATCAGTTTTAAATGAAGAAGATAAACAGTTATTAGGTGTTGTTTTATCAGATTCAGGATTCAGTGGTTATTTAACAATATCAGATATTATTCCTATCTTAAAGCATTTATATAAGTCATTTAATCAGACGTTTTTCTTGCGTATGGTCAGTCAGTTTGAATTACCTAAAAATAAAAAAATCAAAGAATTTTCTACAGGGATGAAAGCCAAACTGAAAGTAATTGTTGCGATGAGTCATCAGGCAAAATTGTTGATTTTAGATGAACCAACAGCTGGATTAGATGTAATTGCCAGAGATGAATTATTGGATATGATGAGAGATTATATGGCTGAAGATGACCAAAGATCCATTTTAATCAGTTCTCATATTTCCAGTGATCTAGAAACTATATGTGATGATTTCTATATGATTCATAATGGACGTGTGATGATGCATGAAGATACAGATGTTTTATTAAGTGATTATGCTTTATTGAAAGTGGATTTTAAACAGTTTGAACAATTGGATAAAGACTATATTTTAAAGTATAAAAAAGAAAGTTATGGTTATAGTTGTTTAACGAATCAAAAACAATATTATACAGAAAATTATCCTGATATAGTCATAGAAAATGGACATATTGATGATGTCATGACAATGATGATTCGAGGTGAATAGAGATGCTAGGTTTATTAATCAAGGATTTTAAATTAATGTGGATGCAAAAGAGTTTCTTTATCATTATTATTGTAGTGGGATGTTTATTAACAATGGGTTATAATGATTTTACATTTATGGTTGGTTTTATCACATTTATATTATCATTATTTACAGTGAGTAGTATTTCTTATGATGAATTTGATAATGGTTATCCTTTCCTTTTCACACTCCCTTTTTCAAGAAAAACATATGTGATAGAAAAATATGTTTTTGGTTTAATTTTAGGATTAACAGGATGGCTTGTATCAGTACTAATTAGCTGTATCATGATTATTATGAATGGTGAAAAAATAACCCTCGATATCATGATAGGAGGACTTGTGATTTTACCAATGTTTCTTTATATTCAATCATTGATGATTCCCATTCATCTGCGTTTTGGTGGAGAAAAAGGAAGATATGCGTTGATTGCCAGTTTTGGAATTATCTTTGTGATTGGTTTTGGTATTATCAAAGTGATAGAACTGTTACAAGTTAATATGGTTCCTATGATTTCATCAATTTTATCTATGGGACCCGCTGCATTGATATTAATTTTGCTTGTTGTTGGATTATTGATTATGTTGATATCTTTGAAAATCAGTTTATCAATTATGAATAAAAAAGAATTCTAGGAAGTGATTATATGGATAGTATCTTATGTGTTATTGGTCTTATTATCTTTGCATATTGATATTTTGTGAAACGTCATCGTTAAAAAGGATTATCGCTTAGGATAATCCTTTTCAATATAATCAATGACTTCATTTAATGAATTGAGAATACAAGTTGTTTTGTTAGCATAATCTTCATCAGGGTATTTCATATCTGGAATACAAATCACAGATATATGAGCGTTATGGGCTGCTTGTATACCTGCTTCACTATCTTCTAAGACAAGTGCTTCACTTGGCTGAACATTTAACTTTTGACAAGCGTTCAAGAAAACATCGGGAGCAGGTTTTCCATGTTCGACCTCATCACCACAGATCACATCATCAAAATAATTGAGAATGCCATTATCAGTTAATAAAGCATTGACTCTTTCACGACGACTTGAAGTAGCAATCATTGTTTTATAATGATGTTCCTTTAAATAAGTCAACAATTCAACAAGACCATCTTTTAATGGAACACCATCTCTTGCAAATTGTTCATCCATTAACTGATGTACCTTTTTCGCAACTTCTTCAATAGGAAAATCTTCGCCATATTGATTAAACATTGCGCGTCTTGTTGCTTCCATAGTACGCCCTAATAAAGTTGTATAAAACTCTTTTGTCATTTCTAAGTTCATCGTTTTTAAAACATCTTTATAACATTGATAAGTGACATTTTCTGTATCAATCATTAATCCATCCATATCAAAAATAACCGCTTTTAACATTTTTTATTCCTCCACTTTATATTGAGTATAAGAAAATGATCTATCTGTGTCAATGAAAAAACAAAGATTATGACAAGATTATTTTGCTTATTTTCAATGTTTATATTATAATGGTAACGGTTTGGAGGTTAGAGTATGAATAATATGATGGAAAGATTGGAAACAATCGCAAGAAGATATGAAGAATTAAATGAAATATTAATGGATCCAAGCATTGCAAATGATGTTCAAAAGATGACAGAAGCCTCTAAGGAACAGGCAAGTCTGGAAAATGCTTATCAGTTATATCAGGAATATAAAAAGGTTTTAGATGGAATTGAAGAAGCCAAAGAATTACTTAAAGAAAGTGATCCAGAAATTAAGGAAATGGCTGAACTGGAATTAAGTGAATTAGAAGAAAAGAAACCTCAATTAGAAGAAAAACTTCATTTAGAATTAATTCCTAAAGATCCAAATGATAATAAAAATGTTATTGTTGAAATTCGTGGTGCTGCTGGTGGAGATGAAGGAAATATCTTTGCTGGTGACTTGTATAGAATGTATGTGAAATATGCAGAGTCACAGGGATGGAAGATTGAAGTTTTGGAAGCACAGGATAGTGAAGCTGGGGGCTATTCTTTGATTTCCTTTATGATTAAAGGGGAAGGTGTTTATTCAAAATTGAAGTTTGAATCTGGTTCACATCGTGTACAACGTGTACCAAAGACAGAAACACAAGGACGTGTGCATACTTCTACAGCGACTGTGCTTGTGATGCCAGAAGCTGAAGAAGTGGATTTTGAATTAAATCCATCTGATTTAAGAATTGACACATATCGTGCTTCTGGGGCTGGAGGACAGCATATTAATAAAACAGATTCAGCAGTACGTATTACACATATTCCTACAGGTGTGGTAACGACTTCACAGGATGGACGTAGTCAACATGACAACAGAGATAAAGCAATGCGTGCAATGCGTACAAAATTATATGAAATGAAACTTCGTGAACAGGAAGAAGCCATTGGTAGTGAACGTCGTAGTAAGATTGGAACTGGAGATCGTAGCGAAAAGATCAGAACCTATAACTATCCACAAAATCGTGTCACTGATCACCGTATTGGATTAACAATTCAACAGTTAGATCGTATTATGGAAGGAAAACTGGATGATATTATTGAAGCATTAATTAATGAGGATCAAAGATTAAAATTATTAGGAGAACAACAATGATTTTAAGAGATTTGATTCGTCAAAGTGAAGCGATGTTAGATGAAAAAGATAAGGATTGTAATGTCGCAAAAGTGTTGTTTTATCATTTAGCAAACATGGAACCACATCAATTGTATTTAATGATGGATGAAGAAGTTGATGAAGAATTATTAAAACA
>CALVFK010000177.1 GCA_944326805.1 uncultured Massilimicrobiota sp.
ACAAAAAAAAAAGATAGGAAAAAATAGCACCTTTTGCTTCTAATCAGGCTATTCATTATCTTTTAGATGTTCTATATGCCTGTGTATTCAGTAAAAATTATGAAATTAATCTACAAAAAAGAAAAAATTATATTCAAAAAACAGATAAAAAAGAAGTTCTTTAAAAATGATATGATAACCTCCCAGTAGACAGCGTAAATAATTAAACGCTGGTACGGGTGGTCATCATATCATTTTTGATTGATTGCTTTTTTAATAATTAATAAGGTATTGAAATACATGGCTCAATATACTTTTGTATAAAATCTATGCGATCAAATATCGTTGGTTTAAAATATGATGTAACTGCTATAACTATATTTTCCGACGGATTTACATATATAACATTCCCGCTATTTCCTATCGCCGCAAATATATGTTTATTCTCATCTACAATCCACCATAGATACCCATAAGACATATTTCTAAATTCGTCTCCACATCTATAATTTGGTTTTATCATTTCTTCAATCCATTTAGAAGATACAATTTGTTTTCCATTATGAAAGCCTTTATCTAAACAAAGCTGTCCGATTTTCGCCATATCTGTTGCAGAAAAACACAAACCATATCCGGCTGTTCCTATTCCTTTAGGGTCGTAAAACCATATATTTTTTTGTGGGTCTTTACACATAATAAAATGTTTATGTTCTTCGGCAGTTTCAGCTAAATAATTTATATGTTTTTCTACTCCAATGGGTTCAAATAAAAATTCGTTTGCAAAATCAACGACTTTTAGACCACTCGTTTTTGATATAATGCCAGTGAGTATATGTATGCCTAAAGTAGAGTATTTGAATTTTCCAGTCAATCCTTTTCTTCCACCCAGAAAATCCAAAGCTGAAATAGTCCAATCATCACTTGAACAAATTTTAGTCCACGGTTCGTACTTATACTTATAAGGTGCAGTCATAGTCAGTAAATGCTTGATTGTAACTTGTTGAATTGTTTTTTCTCCTCTTTTAATTTTATATTCAGAGAAAAAATCTAATACAGGTTGGTCTATGCTTTTTATAAATCCTTTATCAAGCGCTATTCCTACAAGCAATCCCACAACACTTTTTGTTGCAGACATAACATGGCAAGTGTCTATTTTTTTATAATTATTCCATTCATCAGAATAAACCTCTTTACCGTCTTTATAGCATGATATTTGACAGATATTAGGCTGTTTTTCTTTAATAAAATCGTGCAGTTCCTTTTTATTCATAGTATCAATTTCATCTCCATTTCACGTTATTGTATAAGAAATATTCATTCACAAAATATAAATCTTTGATACATTTGCTTATTTCTTTTTTACTGGATAATAAATTTCCGTTACTCGGTCATCTTCATTTGAAGTTTGTGTTGGGTCAGTAATATAAACTTCATAAAGAGGACCATTGTTTTCATAACCGTTTTGTTCTGCCCATTCACATTGTTTCGTATAAATAGATGTCAAATTAGAATATCCACCATGTAGAGTTGTTTTTAAGCATAGTCCCGGACAAAAATCTCTTGTTCCTTTAACAAATTGTTCTACTGGAATAGCAAATTCTGTATCTAATCCCAAAGGAGTAAACTCATCACCATGAAAAAGCACCATAGGTGGAGCATTGACAGTTAATTTGTCATATTGAATTTTCCTTAATATTGAATTAAAGCAACAAGCGTATTGTTCTTCCATTTCAAATTTACAAACCATTTTACGAATAGAAACCAAATACATAACTGGTACTTCAACAAGCTGTACATCAATCTTGTTCAAATAAGACATGATTGATTTTCCTTGTTTTAAAACTGCTATATCCTCATTTAATCGTTCTGTAATTTGTGAATATATCTGTATTTGTTTTTCTAATTTTTTCTTTTTCTTATAAAGTTCTAAGCATAATTTTTCATTTGGTATTTCTTCTGATGTAATAATCGTTCTAATTTCTTCTAAAGAAAAATTATATTGTTTTAGTCGGTTAATAAAAAGCATAGTTTCTAACTGTTCAATGGAATAGTATCTATAATTATTCTCTGGATTAATTTTACTAGGTTTTATCAGTCCGATTTCATCATAGTAACGAAGCGTTTTTGTAGAAACTTTACATATCTTCGAAAATTCACCTATAGATAACATAAATCTCCTCCTCTCAACTTGCTTCCATATTTATGTTACACCTTCCTGTAAGGGGAAAGTCAATGCGTTAATTCTATGCGCAATTCCTTACTTACACCTAAAATAACATGATAAAAAATGAATTCCAACTATTTAATAGGTTATTTAAAAGGCTTGTATACCACTAGAAAAGTAAAGTGCAGCCTTTTTCATTTATCCTATAATCTTCCAGTTTCTATCCTTATAAAGGGTCAGTTCGTATTGATTTAATTAGTGAATTTATTATAAATAATCCTTTCATTTTTTTTGGCTAATTCAAGAAAATTATTGACAACCTTGTGATTATCATCTATATTATAGGTGTAAGGTAGTTAGTTACTCTACTAACAAACTATAAAGGGGTGATGTTGGTTGAATATAAATACTAATATAGAAAAACCTATATTCATTCAGATTGCAGAGCAGTTAGAGGATTCAATATTCACAGGAATATATCCAGAAGAAACGAAAATTCCATCAACAAATGAAATTTCACCTTTGTTGAATAGTAATCCACATACTGTTTTGAAAGGAATGAATTTACTTGTTGATGATGAAATCATTTATAAGAAAAGGGGTTTAGGAATGTTTGTAAAAGAAGGAGCAGTGGAAAAAATCCGACAGAAAAGACAGGGTCAATTTTACGATCAGTTTATAGCAACCCTAATAGAAGAAGCAAACAAATTGAATATGTCTAAAGATGAGATTATTACACTCATAGAAAGGGGTTACGACAATGAAAGCAATTCAAATTAAGAATGTTACAAAACAGTATAAAGATGTTATCGCACTTGATAATGTTTCCTTTTCATTTGAATATGGAAAAATCTACGGATTTTTAGGAAGAAATGGAGCTGGAAAATCTACACTAATCAATATTATTGCCAATCGTATCTTTGCTGATAGTGGAGAAGTTCTTATTGATGATATTCCAGCAAAAGAAAACATGAAGATCCATGATAAGATCTTCTGTATGAGTGAAGCGGATTTATATGATACTAACTTAAAAATCAAAGATCTATTTAAATGGACCGATCACTTTTATGATGATTTTGATAAGGAAAAGGCTATGAAAATAGCAAACAAATTTAATCTTAATATTAATAAGAAATTCAAGGCATTATCAAAAGGATATCAGTCTATCTTCAAATTAACAGTTGCTTTATCTTTGAATGTTCCTTATATTATTTTTGATGAACCGGTTCTTGGTTTGGATGCGAATCATAGAGAATTGTTTTATGACTTGCTATTAAAAGACTATGAAAATAGCGAGAGAACTATCATTATAGCGACACATCTTATTGAAGAAGTAGCTAATATCATTGAGGAAGTCGTATTGATTGATAAAGGAAAGGTACTTCTTCAAGATAATGTAAGTTCGTTATTGGAAACAGGATTTAGTGTATCAGGACTTGCACACGAGGTAGATGCTTATTGTGCTGATAAAAATGTTATCGGATACGATGAATTA
>CALVFK010000178.1 GCA_944326805.1 uncultured Massilimicrobiota sp.
ATTGTTCTGGTTTTTCCTGAAGTTCTTCATGACTATATAATTCAAATAATTCTTCTTCAGTCTTGCTGACAACTTCACCACGCACTGTTCCTGTTTTAAACTGTTCTAATTCTTCTTCTAATTGCTCTTTTGTAAAGAAATAGTAATTATGATATGGACATGGAATAGCGTTTAATCCTTTGATAAAGGATGGAGAATATGGTAAAGATACGAAGTTTTTCATTTGAATAGTATCTTCTGGTTTTAAATGCGCATATTGATTTAATAATGTATCAAAACGAGAAACACCATCAACAAAAACATCTGTCGCAAAAATAAAATGATTAACACCTTGAATTTGCATTGTCACTTGACTTTCATCCACATTTAACATCTTCGCAAAACCAGCGACCATATTCACTGGAACATTACAAAGTCCAATGGCTTTTTTAAAGTTTGTATAACGTAAAATAGCTTCTGTGACCATTCCTGCTGGATTAGTAAAGTTAATCAGCCATGCATCAGGACATAATTCTTCAATATCTTTGACAATATCTAAAATAACGGGAATGGTACGAAAAGCCTTAAACATTCCTCCTGCTCCATTCGTTTCTTGTCCAATCATCCCATGACTCAATGGAATTCTTTCATCTAAAACACGTGCTGGTAAACGTCCAATACGCATTTGTGTTGTGACAAAATCAGCATCTTTCAAAGCTTCACGACGATCATAGCTTAAAATAATCTTCATTGGTACTCCCGCTTTTTTGACCATACGCTTTGCCAACGCACCAACCGTTTCTAGCTTTTCACGACCAGCTTCAATATCTACTAACCATAATTCTTTCACTGGTAAGTGATCATATCTTTTGATAAACCCTTCCACAAGTTCTGGAGTATAACTGCTTCCTCCTCCAATCGTTACAATTTTCACACCATCTTTATTCATTATTTGACACCTCTTTCTTTTTGACGTTTTCATTATAAAATAGTCACATAAAAATGCAATCTATCATATTATTAACTATACCGGTACAATTATTTGTGTGGTATAATAAAAATGGTGATTGACATGACAAAATATGAATATTTAGCCCAATTATTAGAGCAGGATATTATTAACCAAAAATATAAACGTGGAGAAAAACTTCCTTCGATTCAAACATTATCTAAACAACATCATTGCAGCAAGGAAACAGTGATTAAAGCCTATCAGTTATTAGTGCATCAACATTTGATTTATGCCAAAGCTCAAAGTGGCTATTATGTTTTAGGAAGTCCTGTTTTACCAGTTCCTTCTGACCATCATTTTTCCTTAGAAACAGGGAATCCACCTATTCATGCAACTTCACTGGAAGATGCGAAACATTGCCTGTCTTTAGCAATCGACGAATATCGTGAATCGTCTTTAAATCTTTCTTTACAGGGAGTCCAGTCATTACGTCAAACATTAGCAGATTATTTTTTTCAAATGGGTATTTACACAAAAGAAAGCTCTATTTATCTGATTCAAGGCATTACCCAGACACTTTCTTTTTTATCTTCTATGACTTTCCCCAATCATCATTCATATATTTTAATTGAAGAACCTACCTATAGCTATTATGTACGTTTTCTCCAATCTTTATCCTTGCCTGTTTTAACGATTTCTCGTGATGAAAATGGTATTGATCTCCAACATTTACAATTTCTTTTTGAACATTATGATATTAAATTCTTTTATACCATTACACGTAACCATAATCCTCTAGGAACAACTTATCCTACCAAATTACGTCAAAAAATCGCAGCTCTGGCACTCAAATATAATGTCTATATTATAGAAGATGATTATTTTGGTCACTGCAGTTCAACTTCTCATTATCTGCCTTTATTTTATTATATGGAAGGCAAAAACTGTATTTATTTAACAAGCTTCTCAAAAACCATTCCTTATCTTCGTATTGGTGTTGCAATCGTTCATCAAGATTTTCAGGATACTTTCAATCAAATGACACAACATTCTTATTATTATTCTTATCAGTTACCCTCCCTTATTTCTCAGGCAACATTAGAATCCTATATTAAAAGTTCTCTTTATGACAAACAAACACAACAACTTCAAAATCATCTCAAAAAAAATTATCAAGTCATCAAAAAAATCACTCAAAGCTGGGACTTTCAACTTTTAAAAGTGATTTCAAGTTATTCTGGTTATTATTTCACAATTCAATTTCTTGTTCCTATTAACTTAGATATACTCCAACAAAAACTAAGAGAAAATCATATAGAGATTGCCAGAAATGAAAGATGTTTTTATAATCCTTCACATTTTCAAAATTCTATTCGTTTAAGTCTAGCTAGAATTGATCATCAGGATTTAAAAAAAGCTCTTGAATTATTTTATCAAACCTTTTTAGATTGTTTATAAAAATTTCTTTTTCTTAAATAAAAGAATCAATCCTACCACAACAATACCACTCAAAACAATGATAGCCGGATAACCATAAACACTTTTTAATTCTGGCATATTTTCAAAATTCATACCATACCATCCTGCAATCAAAGTTAATGGCATAAAAATCGTTGTGACAACTGTAAAAAACTGCATCGTCTTATTCAATTTATAATCTTCTCTTGATTGATGTGCCGTCTGAGCCTGATTTAAGATTTCTCTTAACATTTCTACATTTTTAGATAAACGTTCAATACGTCGTGTAAAAATTTCAAAATAACGTGAATCGTCATCTTCAAAAATATGATGATGATTCATTTCTAAATCTTCTCCTATAGTCATCAGGTTTTCATAATAATTTTGTAAAAGCAAGAGTTCTTTATTCAACTGTCGTAATTGGTTGGTAAAGTTCATTGCATCTTCTTCATGTGATTCCAGCTCTTCTATTTCATTTTGAAGTTCTTCTAAATAACGATAATCTGCTGCCAGTAAATCACTTAAAAAATAATAAACAAGACGTGTAATAGAAACATCTCTTTGTAAGACATCATCTGTTGATGATTGAAAGACTTCACGAATATGCTGATCTTCATCATCAATGACGACAACTAAAAACAAATGTTTAAAGATAAATAAGGCTAGGGCATCCTTTTTTACAAAAATATCACGAGCATTAATTAAATGTATTAAACCATAGTAATAATGATAGGCAGGAATAATCATGTTTTGATGAAACAAAGATGGATCTTCCAGTCGTTCAATAGAAGTCTGTTCAATACCTAATTGTTGATAACAAGATTTTAATTCATCTAAACTCATCATTCCAATATAACGATGATGTTCTTGAATATCTTGAATATTCACTTGTACTTTATGATGGTCAACTTGATAAAACATAATCTTCCTCCTATGAAAAAATAGGGTTTTCTCCCCTATTTTTTAGTATCAATTAAATCTAATAAATCTTGAACTGTCGTAATTTTTAATAATTCATCATCTTGAAATTCCACACCCAGTTCTTCTTCTAATTCAAAAACAAGATCAACAAGATCTAATGAATCAATACCTAAATCTTTAAATGATGATTCTTTTGTGAGTGTCTGATCTTTCAATTTAGAAGATAATCTGTCTTTGATTTTATCAAAATAATCCATTTTGTATTCACCTCATTTTCATTATAATCATAACATTATCAAAACACAATCTCTTTTCTTACATAAA
>CALVFK010000179.1 GCA_944326805.1 uncultured Massilimicrobiota sp.
TCTTTTGCTGGAATCGTCTTGGATTCTCATTTAAAACCTGGGCAATATCGTTGCTTCAATGATGAAGAAATGGCTCGTCTTCAGGTGGCTTTAAGATAGACACATAAAAGAGAACTTGTTATAATTGTAGCAGAATTGGAGGAGAGAATATGGCTATATTAGATACAAATCAACTTATATATCATTATTTTGAAGAAATATCAAAGATTCCGCATGGTTCATATCATGAAAAAGAGCTGGCAGATTATATTGTTGCTCTGGCTGAAAAACATCATTTAGATTATCAAAGAGATGAAATGCACAATGTTATTGTTTTTAAAAAGGCAAGTCAAGGTTATGAAGTTCATGAACCAGTGATGTTGCAGGCTCATATTGATATGGTGAATGAGAAAAATAAAGAAAGTGATCATGATTTTGATCATGATCCTTTACAGCTTTATATTGAAGATGGCTTTTTACATGCTTATCAGACAACTTTAGGTGCTGATGATGGATGTGGAGTTTGTTATATGCTGGCATTATTAACTGATGACCAATTATCACATCCAGCATTGGAATGCGTTTTTACAGTTCAAGAAGAAGTTGGTCTTTGTGGGGCAATGGCACTTGATACAAGTTCATTAAAGGCCAGACGTCTTATTAATCTAGATAATGAAGCTGAAGGTGAAACTTGTGTGTCTTCATCTGGCGGAAATGATCTTCTTATCACAAAAGAAATAACAGGGCAAGATAATGACTCTCCTGTCTATGTTATGGAAGTGAAAGGGCTTATAGGTGGACACTCTGGTGGATGCATCCATCTAGGGCGTGGAAATGCGAATAAGATTGCAGGGCGTATTTTGTTTCATTTATTAAAACAGGGAATGGATATTCGTTTGATTGAAGTAAATGGTGGATTGAAAAACAATGCTATTCCTCGTGAATGTACAGTTGCTTTTGCAAGCAGTCAATCTTATGATGAATTGGCTTATCATATTGGACAAATGGAAGATATTATTAAAAAAGAATTAGAAATAACAGATCCGGATTTTTATGTAGAGTTATATCAGGATGAATGTGATGTCTGTATAACATCTAAAGATAGTGAAGCCGTGATTTCTATCATGTATCTTTGTCAAAATGGAATGCTGGAAATGTCACCAGTCATTGATCATTTACCTGTTTTATCATTAAATATGGGTGTCATTCGTACTCATGATCATAGTTTAACTATAGATTATTCATTACGTTCACCTGTTAAAAGTTTACGTGATGAATTATGTATGCAGTTAGAAACAATAGCTTATCTTTATGGTGCCTCAGTTCAAGTATCCAATGAATATCCAGGTTGGGATTATGACCCTCATTCACGTTTAAGAGCACTATTTCAACAATTTTATCAACAATATGCGCATGAACCGCTCAAAGAAGTCGCTACTCATGGAGGATTGGAAACGGGAGTTTTAAAACAAAAAATACCTGATTTAGATATTATTACTTATGGACCACATATGGAAAATGTGCATACACCAGATGAAAAACTTGATTTGGCATCTTATTTAAGATGTTATGAATGTCTTGTTGCATTTTTAGAAACGTTATAGAGGCTGATATGGATTGTCCAATTAAGAAACAATGTGGTAGCTGCCAATATATAGGAATGGATTATTCTAAGCAGCTATCCATCAAAAAAGAAAAATGTGAAAAATTATTTCCTCATCAACATGTTCATGATGTTGCTGGAATGCAAAATCCATATTTTTATCGTAATAAAGTCATTGTTGCTTTTAATCAAAAATATGAATATGGTCTATATGAAGAAACCTCACATCGCATTGTTCCTATGAAAGCTTGTTTATTACATGATGAACAAACACATCTTGTTTTAACACAACTTCAAAAGATGTTAAGAAAGTATCGTGTTTCTATCTATGATGAGAAAAGAAATCGAGGATTTTTAAGACATGTATTGATTCGTCGTGCTGTGAAAACGAATCAGACGTTGGTTGTGCTTGTTGGAAGAGAAGCTGTTATGAAAGGAAGCAAAAACTTCTGTCAGGAACTTGTTAAAGCATGCCCATCGATCAATTCGGTTGTTCTTAATGTCAATAGTCGACAGACGAGCATTGTTTTATCCAAACAAGAAAAGATTCTCTATGGAAAGGGCTTTATTGTTGATGAGCTATGTGGTTTAACTTTTAAAATTTCAGCACAATCTTTTTATCAGATCAATCATGATCAATGTACTTATCTTTATCATCAGGTTTTATCTTTGTTAGACCTGCATAAAAATGATGTTATTTTAGATACTTATTGTGGTATTGGAACAATTGGAATGTTTTTAGCTCAATATGTTGATACTGTGATTGGTGTTGAATTAAATCATGAAGCTTATAAAGATGCGATAAATAATGCCAAGATGAATAAAATTCATAATATTCATTTTGTCAATGATGATGCGACTCATTTTATGGTTGATTTAGCAAAGCAAAAGCAAAAGATTGATTGTGTTATTATGGATCCACCACGTGCTGGGAGTACTCAAGCATTTATTGAATCTATAAAAGTCTTACAACCTCGTCAAGTGATTTATGTGTCTTGTGATCCTTCAACACAAGCTCGTGACTTGAAAATGTTTCATAAAATAGGCTACACGAGTCAAGATGTTTATCCTGTTGATATGTTTCCACATACAAATCATATTGAGACGGTAGTACTTTTGTCCAAACTCAAAACCAAAAAACATATCGACATAGAATTACATACTGATGAGTTAGATTTAACCTCATCAGAAAGTAAAGCAACATATCAAGAGATAAAACAATATGTTTTAGATAAATATGGCTTTAAAGTTTCTACTTTGAATATTGCTCAAACAAAACAAGAGTGTGGTATAAAGGAAAGAGATAACTATAACAAGCCAAAAATGGAAAATTCTAGACAACCTGGTTGTCCTAAGGAAAAAGAAGATGCAATAAAAGATGCATTTAGACATTTTCAAATGATTTAATTTATTTATACATAAAAATTGAATAGCATTTTACATAGAGTATTTGCTTGTACTTTATATAAGGTAGCGAATGCTCTATTTTTATTTTTTAGCACAATAGGAGGTGTGATTATGCGTGTTTGATTATTTTTATGGACATCAGTCAGAGCAATTTACTTTTTATAGGATACCAAAAGTTTTATTTATTGATCCGAAATTTAAGAAGTTATCAATTGAAGCAAAACTATTATATGGACTGTTTTTAGATCGTATGAGTTTATCAGCTAAAAATGAGTGGTTTGATGAACAAGGTAGAGTTTTTATCATCTTTACAATAGAGGAAATCATGGAGGCACTTGGATGTGCAAAGGCTAAAAGCGTTGGTCTTTTAAAGGAACTTGAAACTATCAGTTTGATTGAAAGAAAGAGACAAGGATTAGGAAAACCAAATATTATTTTTGTTAAAAACTTTTTAGAAAAATCAAACTTCAAGAAGTATGAAAATCAAACTTCTGGAGGTTTGATAAATGAACTTCAAGAAGTTTCAAAATCAAACGGAATTAATACTTATTTAAGTGATACTGATATAAATGATATTAATCATTCTTTCATTCCTTCGGAATGTGACAGAATCGAACTCGAAAGAAATGATTCAGAATT
>CALVFK010000180.1 GCA_944326805.1 uncultured Massilimicrobiota sp.
GGCTCCACATCATTATTTCCACAACACATCAAAGTACAATTGATTTTGTTTTCCCCAAGTTGCTTCATTATGTCCACCATTTCTCACTATATGTATATAACTTTGAGCCTCGCGGCGGACAATTTCATCATTAAATAACTGAATGTTTTTTAAGAAATATTGAACATTGGAAACTTCACCTGTTCCAAAACTCCAATAAACACGTGTATCTTTATTCAAATCATGATGATTCATTTCTTCTTGTAGTTGATGGATACATAAAGAAAGTGCCGGAGATAAACAGGCCGCTTTAGAAAAGAGTTGATTATAATGGATGACAGTATAAAAAGCCATTAATCCACCCATAGAACTTCCCCCAATACCTGTACACTCTCTAAATGGTATTGTTCGATATTTTTGATCAATCATCGGTTTTAATTCATTCACAACCCAATCCATATAGATTTGACCTTTTCCAGTAATAGGACCAAAAAATCCATTTTCAACATCATATGGGCAATATTCATTTAATCTTTCATTTCCTTCATGATTACATTCCATTCCTACAATAATAAATGGTTTATCATAATGGTCTAAAAAATCTGAAAGTCCCCATGATTTTCCATAAGTTGCATCCTGATCATTAAAGAGATTATGTCCATCATACATATACATAACAGGGTATCTTTCATGAGATTCATAATAATTATTTGGCAAATAAATATGCATAGTACGCCATAATTGAAATGGCTCTATATAAACATCAAACTTTTCTATCATTCTATTCTCCTCTTTACTTTTTAAATAATCTGTTGAGATATTAAAAATTGCGCAATACCATCTTCATTATTGGATGTTGTTATGTATTTTGCAACCTCTTTAATTTGTGGATTGGCATTTCCCATTGCAACACCAATATAATCTTTAATCATTTCATAGTCATTTAATTCATCACCAAAAGTCAAAATACTATCTAGTGGTAAATGTAAATCTTGACACAATTTTAGAATACCTTTTGATTTAGAAAGTTCTGGATTTAAAAATTCAAATAATATGACTGTAGATTGAACACCTCGATAATAAGGATGTGAATTCATCTGATAATGCTGACTTATTTTTTGAATTTCTTCTTTTTCAGCCATAAAAATCATTTTTTCTATCTGTTTATGATAATAAGGTTTTAATCCATCAACAACAAGGGGTAATTTATTTTTACAAGCTATATTTTTAGCAAAATCATCTTCTTTTAAAACATGGAAAGATTCTTGATCATAAATTCCTGCATTAAAATGAAATTCTTTAAATTCATTTAATATCATTGGAATGTATTTCCCATCCAACAAATAACATGAAGACATATTTTGAGTTCTCATATCAAGATAACAGCCACCATTAAATCCCATAATAATATCTACATACTCATCTATTTTCCAGTCTTTAATCAAATGTTTAACAGCATAAGGTGTACGTCCAGTTGCAATACCAAACAAAATATGTTTTTCTTTTAATTTTTGAATAGCCGCTATTGTTTTAGGTGTGACTATGCCATTATCATTCAGTAATGTTCCATCTATATCTACCAACACGAGCTTGATGTGATTCATAACTTATCCTCGCTTTCTTTATCTTGATTATAACATAAAAAAAAGAAATCCTGCTAAGTTTTGTTGTTAGCAGAATTATTTTAGTGACAATGATGCTGTCCTTGACATTCATGTTCATGATGATTGCATTCTGTTTCTGGATTATAATTCAAAGTTCCTTCAATGTAACTTTGAACCTGTGCCAAAGCATTACCACTTGCTCCTGGTAAAACTTTTATTCCAGCAGCATTGAGATGATTTTTAGCACCTCCACCAATTCCTCCACAAATCACTGTATCAACACCTAACTGTGATAAAACACCTGCCAATGCACCACATCCAGACGTAGAAGTATCAATCATCTGTGATGAATCAATTTTCCCATCTTTAATATCACAAACTAAAAAACTAGGACAATGCCCAAAATGTTGAAATACTTCTCCTTCAACACAAGTTACTGCAATTTTCATTTTTCTTTCTCCTTCACTATATTCTAATTGATAATGACCACCATCTATTTCCATAGTATGTCCCTCAATGATAAATCTGGAAATCTTATTTCTTGCACTATGATACAATGAAACAACACTACTTCTCGATATTTCCATCATTTGAGCACATTCCAATTGACTATAACCTAAATAATCAATTAATCTTATTGTTTCATATTCCTCTAATGATAAAATAATTTTTAGACAGTCTTGTTTCTCACTTGTAAATCTTCTATATTCAGGCATCTTTCCAATTTTCTTTACCCTATTTTGTCTTCCCATGATTATCACCATTTGCATTATATAATTATAATTGACATATGTCAATTATAATTAATTTCATGTCTTTATAAAATGAGTATAGCTCAAAAGTTATTGTATGTAATTATTTGTCTTTTTTATAAGGAGCTGTTTTTCCATCCATATAATAAAAGATACCTTCTGCTATTTCACTATTATATATAATCTATACCAAGCTCAATAATTCCTTTATTGACATTATATTTTGCTTATCAAAAAAATAAAATAATCTTTTACAAAATTTAGTCTTGATAAAATCTTATCATTAGAATACTGTGACACGACTTCAACATTAACAAGATAATAATTTTTATAATCGTTATTGTTTATCGTACTTTCTTTTTAGTTATTTTTTAATCTTCATTCACTTTATAATCATCATATAAAACCAAAATCTTATAAGCTAAAAACACACCGTATGCTTGTATTCTACATTAAACCAACAGACATATTCTGGAATACAGAGGCAATATACGAGGTGCTCAAAGATTTAAATATAAGTCTTAGAATTGCATATGGAATCAAATCGGTATTTGAAAAAAGTCCGTCCTAGATGCATTTTCTAGCTATCTCACCTAGCAAATAATATGAATGGTTAAAACAATTTAATTTAAATATTATAGTTTTCTCACTTTGTATCCTAACCAAATAAATTGAAGAACTTTTTTACCATTTAATTTGACATTCAACACCTCTTTGTATTTAAAAACCCATAGAGCTATATAACCCTGTTGTATGA
Source organism: uncultured Massilimicrobiota sp. (assembly GCA_944326805.1). GTDB lineage: Bacteria > Bacillota_I > Bacilli_A > Erysipelotrichales > Coprobacillaceae > Allocoprobacillus. The sequence continues at coordinate 3,093 of CALVFK010000180.1, forward strand.
ATCCCTGTATAGCCAACCCATCTTTCGGTTTTTCAACAGTCTTATCGTTATCTTTAGCTTCATCTCTGCCTGTATAACCAAAATAACTATCACCTGTATCATTTCTTATCTTTCCTTTATATCTGGAATTTTTAGGTAGTGGTTTTCCATATTCAAAAATCTAGTCTTTGTTATCTTCATAATAAACGCAGTCATTTTAGTATGAATTCGACTTTTTCTAAATTCAACTATCTTTATTCGATACTTTAATTACTAAAACATTTCATAATCTAAAAAAGGAATTTCTATTTTTATATAGAAACCCCAAAAGTATTCTATTATGAGTTTATACATTTTATTTAAAGAATAAATGCCATACATATACTATCGAATCAGCCACTCATAATCCTGGTGAGTATCAATAACATAATCAACATAAACAATATCGTCAATAATCTGATAAATCAACATATATCTTTTTTCAAATAACAAATAACGATATTTATGACTAGGGATGTATTCACCTGAAAGC
>CALVFK010000181.1 GCA_944326805.1 uncultured Massilimicrobiota sp.
TATGGATTATCTGTATTGCAAAATGTTTAGAAAAATATAAATCTTTATTTGTAAGTATTCGTATATTTTATGATGATAAATGATGATCTAACTGAGAAATAGTAAGTAGTCATATATTTTTAGATATATAGAAAATAATTTAAGAAATAGGAATCAAAATGTTTATAGCTTTGTCTATAAGCATTTTTTAAATGTTGACAAGGTTATATGTTATTGTAATATTGCTTTTTAAATGAAAAAATAGGAAATAAATATTTGTTCTAGTGTTTTTAATAAATCGTTGGTATAATGAAATTCACTGACTATGAATTGTTGGAGAGGGAATAAGATAGTTTTTATTCCCCTCCCATTTTATTGATGTGTATAATGTGATGGATTTTAAGGAGGTTTATTTGTAATGAAATTAAGTAAAGAAAAAATGGTGGTTATTAGTTTTATGCTGTTTTCCCTTTTCTTTGGTGCAGGAAATTTAATTTTTCCACCATTTCTAGGACAGAATGCAGGAAATCATACTCCATTAGCCATCCTGGGATTTTTAGTTACAGCTGTTTTATTGCCAGTTCTTGGTGTTTTGGTTGTAGCAAAATATGATGGTTTAGATTGTTTATCAAGACAGGCAGGTAAGACTTTTTCTTTAGTGTTTACATTTTTAATTTATCTTTCTATTGGACCGGGACTAGGTATTCCTAGAGCTGCATCTGTGCCATTTGAAATGGCTGTTGCTCCTTATTTACCAGAGGGTTCAAATTTAACAATATGTATGGTTATTTATTCATTTGTTTTCTTTTTAATTGCTTTGTGGTTATGTTTAAATCCAGGAAAACTTGTTGAACGTATAGGTTATTTTTTAACACCAACATTATTGATTTTATTATGTCTTGTCTTTTTTGTTTTCTTGTTTAAAGGAAATGTAAGTGTTGTTGAAGCTACATCAGCATATCAGGAATTGCCTTTATTAAAAGGCTTTGTAGAAGGATATCAGACAATGGATACGATTGCTGCACTCAATTTCGGTCTTGTTATCGCAACAACACTAAGAAGCTATGGTTTAAAAGATAAAAATGATTTATTAAAACATACGATCTTATCTGGGATAATAGCTGGTGGTATTTTAGCACTTGTCTATCTCATGCTTTCATATATGGGAATGTGCAGTTCAGGTATATATTCTATTCAAGAAAATGGTGCTTGGACACTAAGATGCATAGTTTCTCAATTGTTTGGACCAGTAGGTGGTTATTTACTGGCAGCTATTTTTACACTTGCTTGTTTAACAACATGTGTTGGTTTAATTAATTCTATCTCACAATATTTTTCAACATTATTTAAAAAAATAAGTTATCGTACATGGGTATATCTTATTATAGGTTTTTCTTTTTTTGTATGTAATCTAGGTTTAACAACAATTTTAAGTATTTCTATTCCTATTTTAAATGCGATTTATCCAATAGCGATTGTTTTAATCATTCTTGGAATAATGAAAAATAATCCGTATGTTTATCCTTTTGTTATTTTTGGAACAGCTGTTATTAGTATTATTAATGCTTTAGATTTGACGGGATTATCTATTCCCTGGATCACTTCATTATGTCAGAAGTTACCATTCTATCAAATGGGATTTGGGTGGATCACTATTGCAGTTATTATGTATTTCATGAGTCATTTGATATATTTTATAAACTATAAAATGAAAATATCTTTTGTTAGTGATGAATAATCATTATTGGAGGAAAAAATGTTATTTTTTGGAAGTATACGTGTACCTCAAAGAGAAGAATCAATAAAAAAACAAGTCATAGTTATTATAGAAATAATACTTTTTGGATTTATTTTGGGAGTTGTTCAAAAATGGTTGGATGAGTCAGCTAGTCAAATATTTCCATTATGGCTACAACAACTTGATATTTCTAATTATTTTGGACGACTATCTATATGGATTTTATTAGGAACAGTTATATCTGTACAAGCATCATCACCTTTAAAAGCATCAATTCATACATTTTGTTTTTTTATAAGTATGTTAGCAGGTTATTATTTATATTGCTATTATATAGTAGGGTTTTTGCCAATAAGTTATATGATGATATGGGTTGTTATATCATTTTTATCTATTTTTATGACCTATATATGCTGGTTTGCTAAAGGGGAAGGCGTGATTGCAATCATTATATCGAGTGGAATTCTTGGGGTATTGTTTGCACAGGCGTTTTCTTTAACACAGGGATTTTATGTTTATCATATCATGGAAGTGATAACATGGGTTGTGGGTGTTATTGTTTTGTATAGACAACCAAAGGAATTTATTGTTGTATTAGGGTTATCACTTGTGATAGCTATAATGTATCAATTATTTATTCCTTATTGGGGATAGTTTAAAGAGATAAAGTTTTTTGTAAGGATGATCCTATAAATGAAGATGAAAAATAAGAAAGCATATAAAACAAGGTAAAGTTATATTCGTTGATATCGTTGTTGCTATTATGTTAGTTTAATGTATGTTAGTTTTTTATTAAGGACTTGATTGTTCAAACAGTTCTATAGATCATACAGCAGATATTTGTATAATGGATATTGTTGATGAAGATTTTCCTGATACACTATTGATACAATAACAGGTAAGTATATAGATGCAATGAGTGATGTTATATCTAATAATCAAGTTCTTCGATATCCTGATATTTCTAATGATGTAGTCACATTAGCAAATGAAACGATTGATACAATAGAAAATCATTTAAATATTGAAATAAGTGAGTCATCGCAACAAGACATTCTTTCAAAACTTCTTGAAAAAAGTCAGGATATTGAATCATCAATTCAAACGTTTACTGATTCTTTTATTAATACAAGTTATTTACCTGATGTTCAATCAATGTTTATGCAGATGTATCAGTTTATAACATCTTGGGGCTTTAGGTTTATTCTTTTGATTGTTTCTTGAAAACAATCACTAAATAAAATCATTATGCATTTAGGCATGCCAGCGTTCATTGTGGGAATTGTTGTTGCATGTATCGTTCCAAGTATTACTAAAAGTATTGGCTTTGAACTTACAAACCATTTATTAGGAAGAACAATGTAAATCAATACAGACATGATGCAGATTATAGAGATGATAGTGCTTGTTATAGGGAGGGCTTTGATACTGATATCAAAGATTATTCAACGTCATAAACAAAGATGTTAGGATACATATAAAATTGTTATATTATTTACGTTGAAATTTTTAATAAATTTAAATAGTAACTTATTGGTATTAAAAAGAAGTATAATATAATTATGATGATAACAATCATATTACATAATTTAATGTTTTTGTAAAAACAGAAATTATGGTATAAAATAAATACTGACCATAAACGAGTATTGTATTTATATAGAAGATAATGAAAAGTTTTATGATTTATCTGTAATGATAAGTAATAGTCATATAGATATATTATTAAATCATACTTTTTGATATTAAAGTTATTATTTATATAATCGGCAAAATAATTCATAATACATGAGTTTTTATTTGAAGGTATATAAAGTATAATATCAAATTTTTTATTATTTGTTTTTACATAATCAGAGTAATAATTTT
>CALVFK010000182.1 GCA_944326805.1 uncultured Massilimicrobiota sp.
AACCTCGGTGGTGGAATTGCACCTACTGGTGGATATATAGCAGGAAATCAGGAACTTATTCATATGGTTGCTGAACGCTTGACTGCTCCTGGTATTGGAAAAGATTTAGGCGCTAATTTCAACTTAAACAATACTTTCTTTAAAGGTTTATTTATGGCACCTAATGCTGTTAAAAATGCTTTAAAAACAGCTGTATTTTCTGCGTATATGTTAGAAAAATTAGGATATTCTAACGTATCTCCTCGTTATGATGAGCCACGCACAGATATCATTCAAACTTTAGAACTCAAAACAAAAGATAATTTAGTGAACTTTACACAAGGGATTCAACAAACAAGCCCTATTGATTCATTCGTTCAAGTTTTACCTGCCCCTATGCCAGGTTATCCTTTTGATGAAGTCATGGCAGCAGGTAGCTTTACACAAGGAAGCACCATTGAATTAAGTGCTGATGCCCCTGTTATTGAACCTTATACACTTTACATACAAGGTGGATTAACATTTGAATATGGTAAATTATCTATTTTACTTGCATTATCAAATATGAAAGGGAAGTTGGATTAACAACTTCCCTTTTGTCCACCATCAATACGTATGACAGTATTATTAATAAAATTAGCTTCATCACTTATTAAGAATTTGACTAGATAAACCAATTCTTGAGGATCACCATAAAGATTGACCATAAGTTTTGAAACTTCTTCTTTTAAAAACTCTTCATCATATCCGTCCAACTCATTTTCTGTTCCTATAAAACCTGGAGCAATACAATTGACATTGACATATGGAGCAAACTCAAAAGCAAGATTATGTGTCATGGAAATCAATGCTGCTTTAGAAGCATCATAATCTATACACATAGGATAATAAGTATTGATACCATTAGTTGAAGAAATATTAATAATTCTGCCATATTCCTGATCTAACATATGTCGATAAACACGTTTACTGCAATTAAATGCACCTACAACATTGACATCTAAAGTCTTTCTAAATTCTTCAGCATTTTTTAAATGAAAAAGATTAGATAAATCAACAGCAGCATTATTAATTAAAATATCAACACCACCTAGTTCTAATTCAATAGAAGATATCATCTGATCAACTTCATCTTCCTTAGAAACATCACATTGGATAGCCATACATCGTACACCATAATTGTCTATAATCATATCTTTTAATGCATGAGCTTCTTTTTTGGATGTGAGATAATTAATCACAATATCATAACCTTGTTTTCCAAGTTCTAAAGCAATGGCTTTTCCAATACCTTGTGCTCCACCTGTAATTAATACAACTTTATTCATCTTTGAAAAAAAGAGCTTGATTAAGCTCTTCCTGCATACTTACCATCTGCTGTAAAGACAACAATTTTTTCTCCCGGTTCAATGAACTGAGGAACACGTAATGATAATCCTGTATCAGTTACAGCATCCTTTGTTTGGTTAGATGGCGCACCTTTAATAGCTGGATCTGTTTCTACAACTGTTAATTCTACTTTTTCTGGTACAGATACTGATAATAAATCACCTTCAAAGAACATTAATGAAACTTCTGAACCTTCAATAATATAATATTGAGTATCTCCAACTTGATCATTAGCTAATTCATATGTTTCATATGTTTCCATATCCATGAAATAGAATGTTGATCCATCTTTATATGAATATTGTGCTGTTTTTCTTGAAATATTAGCTTGATCAAATTTTGTATTTGCATTAAAGTTTCTTTCTTGAATTGCATTTGTCTTTAAGTTTCTCATTTTTGTTTTCAAGATAGCTGCACCTTTTCCTGGTTTTACATGTTGAAAGTCTAATACCTGGCAAGGATCACCATCAACAATTAAAGTTAATCCTGTTCTAAAATCTCCCGCTGATATAGCCATATTTTTCACTCCTTATTATTTTTTAAGATTTTCTTTCATGCTTATTTTACCAATTTTATAAACAATCTACAAGACTCATGCAGTGATTTGTTTTTGTTTTTCTTGTGAATGTGATTGAATATACTTACTCCATTTAATATAACCATATGTTGTATTTGTAAAGTAACCTAATTTTAGAACTAATAAAACATATTGTCCTGAAATCACATTAATAACTGCTTCCAGGAATGCACAAATATACCACGCAATCCACTGTTCCCTTAGTCTAAAGAAAATAAACAAACCATTGGCAATACCTACTGCTGATGCACAAGCATCAATATAAATAATGGCAGTTTCTAATAATTCATTGTTATAGAAATCTGTTGAGATATCTAAACCACTAATAAAATATCCTACAACAATTGTCCAAACCACAATACCTACAATGACTAAAACTTCTTGATATCCTTTGAGTTTTCTGACAACTGTCAATTCACTTTCTTCTTCATCTTTATGTCTTGACCAGTTAATATAACTAATAATATCAATTGGTAACCAGAACAATAATGTTGTGACCATTGTCGCAAAGCGATACATTAAGACAACACACATTGCTATTTCTACGATTTCTACGAATACAGAAACAAGAAAATTGTATCTTGATTGCTTAGAAATAAGTAATTCACAAAGAATATTCAGGAATGTATCTAGTAAATAAAGCAACATGATGATAATTCCATTAACACCATTTGCACTTTCTTCTGGAAAAATAACAGAAATAATCGTAGCCAATACCATGATTGATAAAAACCATGATTTTTCATATGTTGTAAACTGTTTAGCAAATAATGTCATAATCAAAACAGATATCATCAAAATAAATGAAGCAATTCCAAAGTTAAACACAGGTGCTAATTCATTCGCTTTGACTTGTCCATATGAATGTTGTATTTCCTGATCTGTTATATTTTGATGATCAAAATAGAGCTTTGTTCCATTATCAGTTTCATATTCATATGCTGTAATACTATCATCTTCTAATTGAACATAAGCTTCATACGAATAAGAAACAACTAATTGCTTATCCCCACTTACATATGTAACATCACAAACTGTATTATCCTCACTATAATCTTCTAGTTCCCTATCTCTAGTCATTTCTATACTTTGGATAAACTTTGCATCATTGACATTGGCATTCACCTGAAACATACCATATCCAATAGATACAATAGAAGCAACACATAATAAAATAGAAATAATAACTTCTGCAATACGTAACCCTTTTCTAGATTCCATATTGGCTTTAAAAAACTTTATCATATCAAACCTTCTCCCCTATCATTTGCATTTATAACATGCTTTCCTATTATAAACTATTTTGGTTGAATATGATATATTTTATTTTGAAATTTTATTGTTTAAATAGATTCTTAATTTATTGACTTTCCTCTATACTGATTTTTATCTCAGTAATAATATCTCTGTTAATTTGATTCGTTTTTAAATCATACAACCATGGTACAGTTATCAACTGATTACCAAAAATCTTTTCTTTTCTATAATTTTGACTAAAAACATTGATAACAAAAACTTTTCTAGCACCTACTTCTTTTGCTTTAGAAAGAGTCTTTTTTACTTCCTTACTCTCATCAATCA
>CALVFK010000183.1 GCA_944326805.1 uncultured Massilimicrobiota sp.
TTAATTTCTTTAATTTTTCCATTAATAATTTAATATCATTTTCATCAATATGTGGACCATTCCCATTGACTTCTGTTTCTTCTTGACTTTTTAATTTAAAATTAATACGTGAATATCCATTATGAACATCTATAAAATCAGTAACAATTCCTTTTTCATTTATACGCTTTTGTATTTCTTCTCCTGTAAATCCTGCAATAAAACCAAGTGTTTGGCTTTCAATACCTAAATTTTTTAAGACAATAGATACATTGATTCCTTTTCCACCTGCAAGGATATATTCATTGCAAACACGATTAACTTCTCCTGTTTGAAATTGTTCTACAGTGACCATATAATCAATTGATGGATTAAACGTTATAGTATAAATCATATTATTCCCTCCTTTTAATATCTTTATTATACAATAAAGGATAAAAAAAGAATATATTTCTATATTCATTTTTTATGATATTCATTATATACAATATTTTTTGATAATTTTCTTACTTTGGCTACTTCTTTAACAGCATCCTTTGTTGATAATCCACTTGCAATATATTCTTCAACATGTTCAACTATACTTTGATCAAATACTGGGCTTTGATCTTGAAATTCTTCATGGCTTCCCTCAACAACAATAACCATCTCACCTTTCATATCATCAATAACTGATAATATTTCTTCAATTGTTCCTCTATTAATTTCCTCATGTTTCTTTGTTAATTCTCTACATAAAGCAATAGAACGATTGCCTAAAATGTCATACATTAGTTTTAATGTTTTTTTAATACGATGTGGTGCCTCATAAAAAACAATTGTTTCTTGATATGTTTTTAATTTTTCAAGTTCTTTTTTCTTATTTTTATCATTTCTATCTAAAAAACCATAAAAGAGAAAAGGTTGTGGCGCAATACCTGAAACAACCAGTGCATCTAAACATGCATTTGCTCCAGATATTGGAACAACATTCATTCCTTCTTTTATAACCTCTTTTACGAGTTCATAGCCCGGATCACTAATTGCTGGATATCCCGCATCACTTACTAACGCAATATTAAAACCATTTTTTAAATCATGAACAATTTTTGGTATAGCTGTCATTAGATTATGTTCATGATGAGATACAAGCTTTGTTGAAATATCAAAATGATTGAGTAGTTTAACTGTATTGCGTGTATCTTCTGCTGCAATATAATCAACATCTTTAAGAATTTGTATTGCACGATAAGTCATTTCATTTAAATTTCCAATTGGTGTAGCAACAACAAAGAGTGTTGGCTTTTGATTTTCAAAACTTTTCTGTCTATTCATGAATATCTTCTCCAAACATTTTTCTCACTTCGCTTGAATAGCTACCATCTTCATTATGAGCATATAATGGTGCTTCAATTTTTAAACCTTTATTTCCTTTATACATACCCTCTATCAAAAAAATATGAGATTCTTTTCCTACTTTTGGATAAACAAAACGAATACGCTTTGGTTCAATATCATATTTTTGCATCATATTTATAATTTCAATCATACGATCAGGCCTATGAACCATCGCAAAACGTCCTTTATTATCTAATATTTTTGATGCTGATTGGATAATCTCTTCTAAATTAATTTTTATTTCATGACGAGCAATCTTCAAATATTCATTATCATTAAGATTACTTCTTTCATCCACTTTAAAAAAAGGTGGATTGCATATAACAAGCTTAACCTTATTTGCATCTTTAACATATTCTTTGATATCTGAGTGAACGATTTCTATTTGTTTCTCTAAGTGATTTAATTGTATATTTTTTAATGCCAACTCAACGGCTTCTTTTTGTATTTCAATTCCTCTAATCTTTTTATCGGTTCTTAAACTTAATAAAAGAGGAATAGCCGCATTATTTGTTCCAAAATCAATAATTTCATCTAAATCCTTATTAATAGTACAAAAATGTGATAATAAAACAGTATCCAAAGAAAAGTTAAACATATCTTTTCTTTGGATGATCTTCATATTTTCATATGCTAATAAATAATTAACGACTTCTTGGTTCATGCCTATGTTCTCTTGGTGGTAATATTTGAATTTCATCTAAAGAGACAAATGAAATATTACCATCATGTTCAATCTTCACTTTATCACTAATTACATTTAAACCTGTAACTTTTACTATTTTATTATCATATCTCACTTTTGAACCTATCTTTGGAAATCTTTGTTTTTCTTTAGTATATGTATCATCTTCATATTTAAGGCAACAAAGCAGTCTACCACAAGCTCCAGAAATTTTATCAATATTAATAGCTAACATTTGATTCTTTGCCATATTAATGGAAACACCATCAAACTCACCAAGAAAAGAAGAGCAACATAATGGTAAACCACATGATCCTAACCCACCAACAATTTTAGATTTATCACGTGGTCCAATTTGTCTTAATTCAATACGGCACTTAAAAACACTTGCTAACTCTTTTAGAAGTTCTCTAAAATCAACACGTGTTTCTGATGTATACATAAATATGACTTTAGATGCATCAAGGGTATATTCACAACTCACCAAATGCATATCAAGGTCATATTCATTGACAATCTCCTTACAAATTTCTAGGGACTTTTCTGCCTTTGCTTCATTATAAGCAAAAAGTTCTAAATCTGCTCTATTGGCTTTTCTCTTAATCTTTTTAAGTTCAGTATCAAGATTAAATTCAGATAAATCTTTTAAATCAGATACAAGTTCTCCTAATTCTAATCCTCTTATTGTTTCAACTACAACTTTATCTCCTTTGCATACATCTAAATCCGTTGAAAAATAATAAGACTTTCCAACGTTTTTAAAACGTACAAGAGCTAACATTTCTTCCATAACTACTCCTTTCTAAATTCTGTACATCATGCTATCCATCAATAACATAACATTTGCATTTGTACTTAATAGATATTCAGTATTCAGTATCAAATCTATTTTTTGAATAATATTTTCTTCTTCATCGTCAATTCTATCATATAAACTTTTAAATGACGGATATGTTAAATTCATAGAATGTTTCACGTGAAACAAATCTCTTAATGCTAATACAAGCATATTAAGAAAAAATTGAATATTTTTCTTATCACCAAACTCTTTAAGTAAATGTGTCTGTACATTTATAATTAAATTATCTCTATGAAAATACAAATCATCAATAAAATGATATACTTCATCTTTTAATTTTTCAAATGACTCAGAATCAATATAATTTTTACATTCATCATAACTTGTAAATAATTCACTAAGAATATTGATGTCATCTTCTGAAATATCTGCATTCTTTAATTCTTCTTTTAACATTTTTTGAGATGACGGTAAAAGTTGGATAACTTGACATCTCGATTGAATAGTTGGTAAAACTCTGTTTAAGTTTTGGCAAGTAAATATAGCAAAAATACCCTCAGTAGGCTCTTCAAGCATTTTCAATAAACTATTCATAGCTTCATTTGTAGAATTTTCAATATTTTCCATTAGATAAATCTTAGCTTTTCCTTCTAAAGCTGATTTAGAAAATT
>CALVFK010000184.1 GCA_944326805.1 uncultured Massilimicrobiota sp.
AAATATATTTAAGGATAAAGTGATTTGCGTTATATCATGAAAACTATTAAAAATAAAAATCGATAGAGTTGCCATAAGCAATCTTATAAAAATACGTGTTATCTTAAACAAAAAAATCACCTCATTGTATTATATGAGATGATTAAAGTTTTTTTCTTCCTTCCAGTGATTTTAACAACGTTAATTCATCAGCATAATCAAGATTACTTCCCATAGGTAATCCATTTGCAATTCTTGAAGCAGTTATATTTTGTTTGGCTAAAAGTTTTGCTAAAAACAAAGCTGTTGTTTCTCCATCACGTGTAGGATTTGTAGCAATAATCACTTCTTTAATATTTTCATTTAAACGCTCAAATAAAGATTGAATGTTTAAATCATCTATTGTTTTTCCATCCATAATAGAAATTGTTCCATGTAAGACATGATATAAACCATGGTATTCTTTAAGTTTTTCCATTGCAAAAACATCCTTAGGTGATTCAACAACACAAATTGTTGTTTGATCTCTTGTTGGATCCTGGCATATTTCACAAATATCACCTTCACAAATATGTCCACATTTTTGACAATAATGAATGTTCTTTTTTAAATTCAATAAAGCCTCAGAAAATCTTTCAACTTGTTCAAAGTCCATTGATAAAACATGATAAACCAGGCGTTCAGCACCTTTTGTACCTATACCTGGTAACATTTTAAAACAATCAACAAGTTCTTCAAAACTATGTGGGTATTCCATTATAGAAATGCTGATACATCAACACCATTTGTCACTTTATTTAATGTATCTTCCCTTTCTTGAGAAACTTTTTCAATAGCTTGATTGATTGTTGCTATTAAGATAGCTTCCATATTTTCCTTATCTTCTTGAATCAAGGAATCTTGAATATGTAATTCACTAATAGAAAGATTGCCTTTCATCTTTCCAACAATATAATCATCTTGACTTTTAAATTCAAATTCTCTTTCATTAAATTCTTTCTTTGCTTTATTAACTTTACGTTGCATTTGTTGTGCCTGTTGCAATAAATTTCCAAAATTCATCCTTTAATCCTCCTTAAATTCCACAATATCTTCACCAAATAACTGAACAGCAAATTCTTGTGCTTCAGTCATATCAACATGATCTAAATCATGACAATCTATATGTTTTAATGTCAACTCATGTGGTTCTGGTAATTGTCCTTGTCGCTTTAATTCAATAAAATGACTTCGCATTTTAATCCATTCATCTTGTTGAATCGCAATAAAACGATATTCGCTACCTAAAACTTCCTGTAAGAAAGCACTTAACTGTTTATAATTCTTATAATAATTAACTGCATTTACAGATGGCTGATATTCAAAAGAAATAATTAATCCACCCTCACAAGCCGCTACAGCAGTTCCATCACAAAGCATTCCAGCACTTTTAGCCATATTTAAATTAGCCAAGTATCTTTTAATAATAGGCCATCTTTCTTGAATACTTTCTAATATAGTTCTTTTCGCCTGAACAAGAATATTCATAATATCTGCTTCATCAACATGAATATCATTATCAACATCAGCTTGAATATCAGGTTCCTTTTCAAATTCAAAAGTTGGAACTTCCTCTACAACCTCTTGATGGATATAAGGTTCTTCTTCCGTCGCATCTTCTACTATATCTAAAACAGGTTCATCAATGATTTCTTCATCTTCTATAACTTCTGGACTTGCTGGTGTTTCTACAACTTGCTGTTGGGGAACTTTGACCGTTTCAATATGAACAATCTTTTCATCTTGAATTTGATTACACATCTTTAAAATAGCCAATTCAAAATAAACTGATGGATTGATTACTTTTGCATATTTTTCACTGGCATCCATAAGTATATCAATAAAATTCAATGCTTCTTCACAACCTATATAAGGAACAATTAAATCCAAATAATACTTAGATAAAACAAACAATATAGATTCATCTTGTGTATTACGATAAATCACAATATCCTTTAAAATATCAACTAAATCTAAGGTTAATCTTTTAATATCAATGCCATTGATTTTCATATTCTCTAATGTTGATAATGCTTTTTTCATATCTTTAGAAAGAATCATCTTGATAAAATCAATCTTATTTTCTAATGAAACAATACCATAAATTTGATTAACATCTTGTATAGTTAAATGTTTATCATTATAAGCTAAGCATTGTTCCAAAATAGACAAAGCATCTCGCATTCCACCATCAGCTAATTTTGCAATCAATTCCAATGCTTCTTTATCGCATTGATAATGTTCTTCTTTCAAGATATCTTCCATTCTTGAAACAATATCAGGTACACTTAATTTTGTAAAATCAAATCTCTGACATCTAGATATAATTGTTGGTAAAATCTTATGTGGTTCCGTTGTTGCAAAAATAAAAATAACATGAGTTGGTGGTTCTTCTAGTGTTTTCAATAAGGCATTTGATGCACTTGGTGACATCATATGAAATTCATCAACAATATATACTTTATATTTTCCCTGTGTTGGAGCATATTTGACCTTCTCAATTAAATCTCTAATTTCATCAACACCATTGTTACTTGCAGCATCAATTTCAATCACATCAGGATGTGTACCCAATGTAATCTGTTGACAGTTTTCACACTGATCACATGGTTTAGGTGAACCTGTACAGTTCACAGCTTTAGCCAACAATTTCGCAATTGTTGTTTTTCCTGTTCCACGTGGACCACAAAACAGATAAGCATGAGCAATCTTATTTTCTTCTACTGCATGTTTTAATGTTGTAATAATATGTTCCTGTCCAGCAACATCTTCAAATCTTTGCGGACGATAAACACGGTATAATGTTTTATATGCCACATGTATCAACTCCTTATACTGTCACATTATAACACAAAAAAAGGTACCTTACGATACCCATAATTAATTATTATCACTGATTAACATTAAAATATCAATGAATATATTGACAAAGTCAAGATACAGATTCAAAGCACACATTAAAGCTAAACCTTCTCTTTGATTTTCTAAAGATTGATGATAAGCTATTGAAATTTTTTTTAAATCATAAAGCGTTATTCCTGTAAATACTGCCAAATCAATCAAAACAATAATATAATAAAGAGCAGGTGCATGAATAAATATTAAAATAATATATCCAATTATAAGAATCGGTAATACTGAAATACAAACTTTCATTACAAAAGAGAAATCTGAACTTGTATATTTTGTTATGGTATATAATAACCCAAAATAAGCACATGTTAAGGCAAAAGCTAATGCTGTAATATAAACAGAAATAACTGAAAGAATAAAAGAAAAAACCACACCATTAACTATTGAATAAAGAATAAAATATCTCTTTGCCATGACATAAGAAACTTGATCTCCATGATTTTGAAGTTTCTTACCTATCACCCAAACAAAAGCAATTTCAACAATAACAGAAATAAACAATACTGGAAAATAAAAATCAATCAAATAATTAATTACCCCAGATAATATCACAACAATAGAAGTTAC
>CALVFK010000185.1 GCA_944326805.1 uncultured Massilimicrobiota sp.
CGTGGATGTACGCAATAATGGAGCGATTGCAGATTTACCAATGGATAGTGCTGTTGAAGTGGCTTGTCGCATCACTGCCAATGGACCTCAACCAATCGCTACAGGAACTTTGAAATTGCCAATCAGCGGGTATGTACAAATGATGAAAACATTTGAACGTTTAGTTATTGAAGCAGCGATTAAAGGTGATCGTGATTTAGCAGTGACAGCTTTAAACATGAATCCATTATGTCCAAGTGATGAAATTGCTAATATTGTCATTGATGAATTATTAGAAGCACATAAAGATTATTTACCACAATTTTTCAATAAATAGGGGTTGAAATTTCAACTCCTTTTTTATATAAACTTTTTTCATTTTAGTATTGAAATCTTTAAAAAGGTATGTTATTATATTTAGGCAACTGAAGGAGACATACTCAAGAGGCTGAAGAGGCGCCCCTGCTAAGGGTGTAGGTCGGGAAACTGGCGCGAGGGTTCAAATCCCTCTGTCTCCGCCATTGAAAAACTCTTGGCAGTGTATATATATTGGTCTGGTAGTTCAGTTGGTTAGAATGCCGCCCTGTCACGGCGGAGGTCGCGGGTTCGAGCCCCGTCCAGACCGCCAATATAAAAGTAAGGTTATCCATTTGGATAACTTTTTTGTTTTATAAAATAAAAAAGTGGGAATCCACTTTTAAAGATGAGCTTGTTGGTACGCATACATAATCGCAATAACTGTTTTCGCATCCACAATTTCTCCACTTAAAACTTTTTGATAAGCTTCATCAATATCTAATTTCACAATATCAATGAATTCATCCTCATCACCGTCTAAGGCATCATCAACTTCTTCAAAATCAATAGCTTCATAGAGATATAACCATTCACTTGTATAACCAGGAGATGGTAAGACTTTCATAATAAACTTCATCTCACGTGCACGATTATTTGTTTCTTCTTCTAATTCACGAAAAGCACAGTCTTTTGGATTTTCGTTTGCTTCAAGTTTACCAGCCGGAAGTTCTAATGTTTCAATACGATTAGGATAACGGAACTGTTTCACAAGAAGAATCTGATGATTTTTAATTGCTAAAATGCAGACACCACCATGATGATAAACAACTTCACGATAAGCATGTTCACCATTTTCTAACTCAACTTTTTCGCGGGTAACTTGCATAATTTTCCCATCATAAATCACTGTTCTTTGAATTTCTTTTTCCATGATTTTCACCTCATGACAATTATAACATAAAAAGAAAGTATGCGGGGGAGCATACTTTCTTTTATCTCTATTATTTTTTGCGTTAGGGTAATAATAGGGGGTATGTTTAAGTGAGAATCACTTAACATAAATAATTATAACAGAGATTTAAAAGTTGTAAAGGCTTTCAAATAAAAATGTGTATTTTTTTCTTTTAAACTTTGTTAAAATGAAAGAGGTGATGACATGAAAACTTTAAAAATAGACGAAAATTATGAAAATCAAAGAATTGATAAATATTTAAAAAAATTACTTTCTCAAGCACCACCTCAAATGATTTACAAGATGCTGAGAAAAAAAGATGTAAAAGTGAATGGTGTCAAAGTAAAAGAAAACTATATTTTAAAAAAAGGAGATCTGGTTGAATTATTTTTGTATGAAGATCGTTTTTTAGAATTAACACAACCACAAAGTATTTTTGATTTACCCATCACTTTTGATGTTTTATATGAAGATGATAATGTCTTGATTGTTAATAAACCAGCTGGATTATTAGTTCATGAAGATATCCATGAAGATATCAATACATTATCAAATCAGGTTTTAACATATTTATATCAAAAAGGAGAATATGATCCTCATCAAACTTTAGGTTTTACACCAGGGCCAGTTCATCGTCTAGATCGTAATACAAGTGGAATTGTGATTTTTGGAAAAACAATGAGAGCTTTACAGGATTTAAATGAAATGATGAAAAAACGTCATTGTATTGATAAAACCTATTTAACGATCTGTAAAGGCTATATGCCTAGTGGTGAGTTGGTTGGATATATGAAAAAAGACAGCGATCGTTCTTTAGCGAGAATGGTATCACCTTCAACTGAAGGGGCATTAAAGATGCACACTATTGTTGAAAATGTTCAATCGAATCAAAAATATTCATTATTAAAAGTGAAGATTATTACTGGGAGAACACACCAGATACGTTTACATTTATCAAGTGTTGGACATCCTATCATTGGTGATAGTAAATATGGGGATTTTGAATTGAATCGTTATTTGAAAAAAACTTATCATTTTCAAAATCAGTTTCTTCATGCTTATTCTATCTGTTTTATCAAACCTATAGGTTCATTAAAATATTTACAGGATCAAGTGATTACTTGTCCTTTACCACATCATTTAGAAGTTTTGAAAAATAAATTGTTTCATGAAAAGAAACTATGAAAACAGTTTGTTTTATTGTATAATAAATATAAATGAAGGAAGGAGAACTAGAATGAAATATTATATTGGGATTGATTTAGGTGGAACAAATGTACGTACTCTTTTAGTTGACGAAAATGGACAATCATATAGTGAAGTCAAAGATGCGACTGAAAGAGAAAATGGACCAGACTATGTTTGTTCAAAAATTATCAGACAAATTGAAAGTTTAGATTGTTCTATTTGTGGAGGTCTTCAAAATGTTCAAGGAATTGGAATTGGCGTTCCAGGACCAGTTGATACAGAACATGGTGTTATGATTATGGCAACAAACTTACCAGGATTTGAAAACTATCCTATTTGTGAAAAACTTTCAACTCGTTTTAATTTACCTGTATTTATTGATAATGATGCCAATGTTGCTGGATTGGCAGAAGCTTTACTAGGAGCTGGAAAAGGAAAACCAACTTGTTATTATGTGACTATTTCTACAGGAATTGGTGGTGCATTTGTTGTGAATGGTCAACTTGTATCTGGAGGACGTGGTCATGCAGGTGAAGTAGGAAATATCATTGTTAAAAATAATGGATATAAATTTGGTGCCCTAAATCCAGGAGCTGTTGAAGCAGAAGCGAGTGGAACAGCGATTACACGTAAAGGTAAAGAAATTTTAGGAGAAGATCGTGTTCATCATGCTGGAGATGTCTTTAGATTAGCTGATGAAGGAGATATGAAAGCTAAAGGTATTGTTGATGAATGTGTTAGTGAACTGGCAACAATGTTAGCTGATATTGCTCATACTGTTGATCCACATTGCTTTGTATTAGGTGGTGGTGTCATGAAATCTAAGAAATATTTCTATGACCAATTGGTTGAACAGTTTAATGCAAAAATCCATGTGGGTATGAGAGGACATATTCCTATTTTAGAAAGAGAATTAGAAGACTGTGGTGCTATTGGTGCTGCAATGCTGCCAATGTCTAAATTGAAATAATAATGAAAATCGATAAAGTTGTTTTACATCTTTATCGGTTTTTCTTTATAATTTGTAAAGAAAATGATAGAATAACCAGGAAGGAGGCGTCTATGAAACAAAG
>CALVFK010000186.1 GCA_944326805.1 uncultured Massilimicrobiota sp.
TCTTCTAGGATTCTATGTGCTTCCTTTACCATACTGTCACAATCTTTAGAAATCACTTGAATATGCAGACTTCTATCCTTCCCAATAATTTCTCTAATTGTTCGCATATGTTCAAAGAAATCCTTTGGATTTGTCTTTTTCACTATAGAAGGATTACTTGTTACACCAACAATTGGCATATATTCAATCGCTTCCCTAATTTCATTTAAATCAACCGTATCAATAATGAATTCCATTTCCTTTTCCTCCTGTTATTCCTTGATTAAATTTTTAATACCATTTTGATAAACGATTTGATAAAATGTTTCCATTTCATCATTTGTATATTTCTTATATTTTAAATCAATTCCATAGTCAAAATCAACATATTCATATTTAGAAGAAGCCAAAGGATTATAATTTAATAATTCATAATATACCTCTGGATGAATATTTGATAAAAACTGACTTATAGATTGTATGTTTTGTGGCGTCGCTGTCATTTGTGGGATTAATGGTGTCCTTATAATCACTTTATGTTTATGTTCACTTTTTAAAACATATTCTATATGCTTTTTGATAAGCGCAACTGACCCACCTACATATTTTTGATGTAATGCTTCATCATAGATTTTTAAATCAATATAAATTTGGTCTAAATAAGGCAAGGCTTTTTGAATCAGTTCTAATGATGTATATAACGTTGTTTCAATAGCTGTATGAATGTGTAATTGATGACAACGTTTAAGAACTTCAATCAAGAACTCTCCTTGCATAAATGGTTCCCCGCCAGAAAAAGTCACTCCACCATTATCACGATAAAAAACACGATCTGATTCTATTTCTTTCATCAACATATCAACATCATAATATTGACTATCATAACGAATGGCCGATGATGGACAGATATTAATAAGGTTATCAAAATCTCCTTGATATTCTTGATTGAAATAAGGTCTATCATTTTGATAAATCATTTGTCCTTCTTTTGCATACTTTTCACAACAGTGACAATGAATACAATTATTTTGAAAATAAACTGGTTTGCGCAAGGGCGAGATTCCTTCGGGATTTTGACACCATATGCAATGAAGGGGACAACCTTTCAAAAAGATTGTTGTACGAATCCCATCCCCATCATGTACAGCAAATCTCTTAATATCAAAAACTAAAGCTTTAGATGTTGTCATATGTTGTCCTTTCAATGATTTCATCCTGTAATTTATGTGCTAACTCTACAAAATAAGCTGTATATCCTGCCACTCGTATCGTTAATGATTTATGAAGCTGTGGGTGAACCTTAGCATCTTGTAAATCTTCACGTCTAACGACATTAAATTGAATATGTGGAACTTTTAAATCAACAAAGGCTCTTAAAAAGTTTTCAAATTTGTTCATACCATTTTTCGTTTCAAAAAATTCTGGTAAAAACTTCATATTCAATAAACCACCATTGGTTGTCAAACTATTATTTAAGCGTGATACTGATTTAAGAACAGCAGTTGGTCCTTTTAAATCACGCCCATAGACCGGTGACATACCACCATCAGCCAATGGCGTGAAAGCATTTCTTCCATCTGGCGAAGCTCCTACATTTTCTCCCATTGGTACATGCGCAGAAACAGTATACATTCCTGTATGATAAGGACCTCCTCGATAATTCTTATAATCTTTCATTCTTTCTCTAAAATACTCAGCCCATTTTGCACCTAAACGATCAACCCATTCCACATCATTTCCATACTTAGGCACTTTATTCAACAACATAGTCTGTATGATTTCATAGCCTTGAAAATCAGCCTGTAAAGCTTTCAATAATTCTTTCGCATCAATCATATGTTCATCATAAACTAGTTGTTTCATTGCTGCCAATGAGTCTGCCAGATTTGCAATCTGAATCATTTGAATACCTGATAAATTATACTTAGCACCACCTTTAGTCACATCCAATCCTTTTTCTAAACAATCATCAATAACCGATGATAAAAAGGCTGTTGGTAAGCAATCCTGATGGGCTTTTTCTACAACAATTTCACATTGCATCATTTTTTCTATAAAATAATCAATTTGTTGTTGAAAAGCATTTTCTAAATCACCAAATGTGTCATAGGTATCTAAACCACCTAAGTCTAAACCTATTTGTTCATGTGTAAGCAAACATTTACCATGATTCAATGTTAGTTCTAACGCTTTATTCAAATTAAACATTGCTGCATCAGACCAACCCAAATTATTTCCATGTGTTGTTAGTTCAACACATCCTACAATCGCATAATTCAAAGCATCTTTTCTTTCAATTCCTAAATCTATTAACGCATGGATAATCGCTTCATCATTGAAGAATTGAGGCATTCCACTTCCTTTAGATACAACTTCTATTGCCTTTTGCATCAATTCATGAGAACTATGACGATTTAATCTTACAGATAAATTAGGTTGTGGTAAGCCTAAATCATATTGACATTGTAAACAAAGCAATGATAATTCATTATAAGTATCCTCTCCATTTTCATCAAGACCACCAATCGCAATGTTAAATCCAATTGGGAATCCCGCAAAATATTTCGCACTATTTTGATTACGTAAATAAACAATTTGATTAAACTTTAGCCATAAACATTCCAATATTTCTAAAGCATCTGCCATAGATATTTTTCCAGATTCAATGTCTTTTTGATAATATGGATATAAATATTGATCCATTCTTCCTGGCGAAAATGAAGAAGCATTAGATTCCATATGCAACAATACAAATAAAAACCATAGTGATTGCACTGCTTCATGGAATGTTTCTGGTGGACGTTTTGTAAGATTCAGACAATTGTTTGCGACAGTTTTCAAAGATTGTTGATAAGATTCTTCAACATCATCAATATTTTCCATAATCATATCATAATAACGTTTTATAAATGTACAGGCACCCTGCATAACAAGAATAACACATTCATAAAACTCTCTTTGCGATTCATCACATGTTTTTAATTTTTCTTGAGCTTGCTTCATCAATCCTTGTGGTCCAAGTTTTAACCACAAAGCCGTATCTGGGCAAATATGTCCTTGCGCATGATCTTTTTGATTAATCTTGACAACTTTTGCGATAGCTTGAATATCCTCACCTCCACGATGTTTAATCACATCTTCCATCGTTTTCCCTTTCCAGTAAGGATAAATCTTTTCTCTAAATTCTTGAATATCTTCTTCTTTAACAAGAAATTGATCTTGAGGACGTGTTGGCAATGTTTCAAATTCCTTATCTATCCATGAACAACCACTCTCAGGAAAAACAACACCATATCTGACACCCTTTGTACGATTACCAACAATCAATTCCTCTTTTTCAAAACCTATTTCCAATTCTTCCATTGCTGCCTTTAAAGATAAAGCTCTTTTTTTAGGAACAGATAAAGATTCATTATCCTGATAAACACGTGTAATGATACGCGCCTGTTCAATAGAAGCATAACGTGGTGAAGATAACATTTTCTCTTTTAATATCTGTATTCTTTGAC
>CALVFK010000187.1 GCA_944326805.1 uncultured Massilimicrobiota sp.
TTTTGCTGTTGTATAACTTTCGTCATACGATAATGCTGCTGTTGGTAAAACTTGACTAATAATCAACATCAACATTATTAATAAAGTTGTAAAAATTTTCTTCATTTTGTCCTCCTCTTTCCCTCTAGACAAAAATAAGGCAAACTTGCCCTAGAATTGATACTAGAACGACTTTATACTCCGTAAAGTGTATTCCAAGATGTTGGCATGTATTCCGGCTCAAGTTCATCGTCTTAGCACCTTCCCAGTTTCCCAGTGGTATTACGCTTTAACTCCCTTTCACGGCTGCGGGACAGCTCAGGATTTTCACCTGCTTCCATTTTCATGAAATACTTCTATTTCCAACCAACAAATTCATAAACTTTTACGTCCACATTATATACCATTATTTTCAAATAATAAAGAAAAAAGAGCCTTTTAAAAAGCCCTTATTCCTACAATCATTTTTCCTAAATATACACCTACAACACATCCTGCAACACTTATGAAAGCATAAACGATTGCCATAAAAACCATGCCATTTTCTAATAATGTTAAAGTTTCTAATGAAAATGTTGAAAAAGTTGTAAATCCTCCACATACCCCTGTTTTTAAAAAGAGATGGATATAAGAAGACAAATATTGTTTTTCAAATAAGCCAACAACCACTCCTATGATAAAAGCTCCCAGTAAGTTTGTGATTAATGTTAAAACCGGGAAAGAACTTTTGATAGGCAATAAACTTAAAGTATATCTCAAAATGGATCCTATGGCTCCACCTAGTCCTACCCACAAGAACTTATCCATTGTCACTCTCCATTGCAACTACACTAAACTTTTGATCTTTTTCAATTAAAGTCACAGTCGTCGTATATTGTAAAGCATTGAGCATTGGATTCGCTTCATTAAAAGTAATCTGAACTTTCACATCATAATAACTATAGTCTTCTAAACCAGATAAAGCTTTATAAGAAGAAGCATTTGATAAAATATCATAACGAATAACTTCTGGAGGATTGATATATTGTTGATGATCTTTATAATACTCTTGCTTTGCATAAGCTGTAAAATCATCTTTTTTATCAGCATAGAAGTAATCAATTCCACCTATCTGTCCACTGTCTTTATTGGATAATGTATAATAATCACTTACAAAATAAGCCGCTACTAATTGTCTTTCTGTTTTTTTATCACCACGATTAATGGCTGTTACTAACTGATTATAAATATCACTCATAAGAGTTGTTTCATTTTGTGATTCTACATATTCTATTGTTACATTTTTATGTGGAGTGGCTTCTTCTTCATGATTTAAAACAAAAACCATTGAAAATACAATACCTATCACAATAATCAATATAAATGCATATCTTTTTTTTGCTTTTTGAATAATTTTTTGATATGGTTTTGTATCCTTAATAGATGGTAAATACTCACTTTTAATAAAAATATTTAAAATTGTTAAAAATGGTTTATACTTACGATCAATCATATTGGTTGCTTCTACAAACAATTCAAACAATAACATTAAAGCTACAAATAAAATAGTTGCACCTACTTTATCAAATAAATAAAGATATGAACATAACGAAAACAAAACTGTCACAGTGTATAAAATCAAAACACTCTTCGTTTGACCTAATTCTAAAGAAAACATTAATTTATGGTGAAGATGGTTACGATCAGCTTCACTAAAACTTTTATGATGAACTTTACGACGAATAATAGCAATAAAAGTATCCATAATTGGGACCATTAAGACAACAATAGGAGCACCTAAAGTAAAGAATGAAGAACTTTTATAACCAAATCCCAGTAATGAAATAACTGCAATCATAAAACCAATAAATAAAGCTCCACAATCCCCTAAGAAAATAGAAGCAGGATGAAAGTTATAAACGAGAAAACCACCAATAGCTCCTGCCAGAAGCAAAGATAGTGATGATATATCCGTACGTCCATATGTTAATGAGGTTAATGAAATTGTCACTAAAACAATAATAGAAATTCCTGCACATAATCCATCTAGCCCATCTATCAGATTAATCGCATTACTGATGCCTACAATCCACAAAATAGTAATCAAAATAGCTAAAACATATGAAACAGAGTCTGGTAAAAATGGTAATGTAAAACCTTTTAAAACAATATCTCCATAAATAATCACAACCAATGCTGCAATGACCTGACCTAACATTTTTAATTTAGGTGATAGGTCATGAATATCATCATAGAAACCAGTTAAAAAAATGATAAAGCCACCAATCAATATCGCATTAATTTGAATATCTGTTTTCAAAAAAATCATTGTCCCAATTAAAAAACTAGCATAAATGGCATAACCACCTGTTCTAGCAATGATTCCTTTGTGAATGGTTCTTTTATTCGTATGAGCAATAATCCCAAGTTTTTTTGAAACTTTTCCTACTAAAGGAACAAGAATTAAACTAAATATGAAAGTTACCACAAATGATAAACATATTTCCAAACTCATGATTTTTCGCTCCTTTCTTACATTCTCTATCTTTTGTTATATCATAAATCCATGATTTTGCGAAGTCCTACTCTTTATATTTTTTGTAAGAAGCATGAATTTTGAATGTCTTTTTATCTTTTTCTTAAAGTCTATTGCTAAAGATGTTATAATGATTTTATAAGGAGGAAAATGAATATGCACAAATTAGGTATTTCTGTATACCCTGATAAAACACCAATGAATGAGGTATACGCATACATGGAAAAAGCTGCAAAATTAGGTTACAGTAGAATTTTTACATGTTTTTTATCAATTCCAGATGAAGAAAGAGAAAGTTATTTGGTTGAATTTAAAGAATTCATGAAAAAAGCTCATGAATTAGGATTTGAGGTAGCTGCTGATACAAATCCACAAGTTTTTGATTTAATTGGAGCAACACCTGGTAATTTAAAACCATTTGCTGATTTAGGATTAGATATTATCAGAATGGATGGTAACTTTGGGACACAAGGTGATATTCAATTAACACGTAATCCATACAATATTAAAATTGAATTTAATGCAAGTATGGATATGGGTGTAGAGTTATTAATTAACAATGGTGGTAATAAAGATCAAATCACTATGTGTCATAACTTCTTCCCAGAACGTTATACAGGTTTAGATTTTGATTTATTTATGGAATATAATCGTTATTGGAAAGAATTAAATTTACACACTGCTGCTTTTATTTCTAGTAACAATGAACATACAATTGGACCATGGCAGGTTTTCTGTGGTTTACCAACTGTTGAAATTATGCGTGGTTTACCAATTGATTTACAAGCACGTTATATGTTAGCAACTGGAGATGTTGATGATATTTTAATTGGAAACTATCCAGCAACTGATGAAGAATTAGAAGCGCTAGCTAAAGTTAATCTACAAGCTATTGAAATTAGAGTTGATGAAGCTGAAGGTATTTCTCAAAATGAAAAAGAAATTATGTATGATTTTGCCCCTCATTGGGATCGTTA
>CALVFK010000188.1 GCA_944326805.1 uncultured Massilimicrobiota sp.
GAGATTGCTTTATATAATATCTTAGGATTAGAAAAGAAACATATTATGATTATGATGTTTTATGAAACATTTTTTACTACATTTGTTTCTTTGCTTGTAGGATTTCTTTTTGGGATTATATTTAGTCAACTGGTTTCTTTATTGTTGATACGTTTAATGGGTATAACAACATTATTGACTTTTCATATTTCATGGTCATCATTATTGATAACAGTGATTATATTTTTACCAATTTATTTTATGACTTATTTAATTCATGTGATTCAAATTCAATTAGCAAACCCTATTGAATTATTAAGAGGATCACAAAGTGGAGAAAAAGAACCGAAAACAAAATGGTTAATGACTCTTGTTGGTATTTTGTCTTTAGGTATTGGCTATTATATTGCTGTGACTATAGATGATCCTTTGACAGCTGTATATTTATTCTTTATCGCAGTTATATTGGTTATTATTGGAACATATTGTTTGTTTACAGCAGGGTCTATTACAATTTTAAAATTATTAAAAAAGAATAAACATTTTTATTATCAGACAAAGCATTTTACTTCTGTTTCACAATTGATTTATCGTATGAAACAAAATGCTGTTGGACTAGCCAGTATATGTATTTTATGTACATGTATTTTAGTTATGTTATCGAGTACAGTGTCATTATATTTTGGAATAGAAGATACAATCACATCTTATCAACAAGATAGCTATCAGTTAAAAGTCTATGGTTATGAAGATGGAACATTACCAACAGAAAAACAGTTTCAGACTTTTTATGCAGATATACAAGATCAGTTAAAAAGAAATAGTATAGGAATTGATAGTTTTATTCACTTACAAAGATATAGTGTTACAGTTCGTTTGAAAGATAATCAGCATATCATGACAGATAGAGAATCAGGCAATTTTACCGTAGGTTATTTAATTGGTGTGACGGAAGATGAATATAATCGTGCTTATCATCAAGATGTTCATTTACAAGATGATGAAGTTCTTGTGACAAGTAATTTCTTTGAATTTGGTAAGACTTTTGATATTGACAATACAAAATATCAAATCAAAGATGTTATTCATCAGCCATATCTATTACCTAATGAAAATTCAACTGCTGAAAAAAATATTATTGTTATTATGAAGGATGAATCAGCTATTCAAAAGATGATGTCAACATTCTTTGGTGATGAAATTCAACCTACAGAAAATCTTTCAATTAAGTATAGTGACCAATCCAAGGAAAAAGAAGCAGAAGATATTTTGGAAAGATGTTTAGAAAAATTTACAATCAGTGCTAATGCCTCTGGACAGGAACATGGTGAAATCTCTTTCTATTATTCATCACAGTATACGGTTCGTTTAATGTTGATGGAATTATATGGTAGTTTATTCTTTTTAGGAATATTCTTAGGCATCTTATTTTTAATGGCTACAATATTAATTATGTATTATAAACAATTATCTGAAGGATATGAAGATCAAAAACGTTTTGAAATCATGCAAAAAGTTGGAATGAGTACAAAAGAAGTCAAACAGACGATTCGTTCACAAGTTTTAATTTTCTTCTTTTTACCACTCATTGTTTCTGTTATTCATATGGCATTTGCCTTCAATATGATTACAATGATGTTTAGTTTCCTTGTGACATCTGGCATTCAAATCTTTGTTATATGTACTGTTATTTCTGTAGTGATTGTTGCAATCATTTATGCTATTGTCTATGCATTTACTTCAAGAACGTATTATCGTATTGTGAAATATTAAAGAGAACTGTTGCCCCAGTTCTCTTTCTCTTTGAGTATTTATTCTACTCATATATAATTCCTACTTATAGTATACCACAAAAAAAGTAATGTAAATTGAGAAAGATGTTAAAATGAGTAAAATAATAAAATCGAAAATTTGACTGGATAAAGATACTTTATTCAGTATATTTTTTTGTCGAATCATGATAAGATAAAAAAGCCCTCAATGGGCGGAGGTGAAATCATGCCTCAGTTTTATAGCACCGATAGCTTTAACATAGGAGAACGTGGCCGAGTATTTTTATTTATTCAAGATACTTTTTATGTATTCAGAAGTTTTAACATTAATTGTTATACTTTTGATAATCAAAGAATTACGTAAGTAATAGATAAAAAGAAAGGTCACGAAAAAAGAGAACTGTTGGCCCAGTTCTCTTTCTCATTTGAGTATTTTTATCTACTCAGATACTTTTCATCTATAGTATACCACAAAAAAAAGTAATGTAAATTGAAAAGATGTTAAAATGTTAATAACTTTTTAAATCACATCTTATTTTTTTGACCATCTTATAACATTTAAGAATCAAATATAAATGAAGTTTTTCATTAATTCATCAAGTGTCCATCTTCTAATCAATTCTTATCATAGTAAGATAACGCTCTTTTTAGCGTAAAATTTTATCTAAACTCTTTCCTCTAGCAAGTTCATCAATAAGTTTATCAAGAAAACGTATATTTTGCATAAGAGGGTCTTCAATCATCTCCAGCTTAACGCCACAGATACTGCCTTTAATCAAAAATCTGCGTTCATTTAAAGCTGGAGCATTTTCAAAGAACTGTTGATAATTGATATCTGTTTCTAACATTTGGTGAATATTATCAAAAGTATAGCCCGTTAGCCAATGTATGACTGTATCTACTTCTTCTTGAGTACGTCCTTTTTTCAAGGCTTTTTGAAGAAGTAGAGGATAAATCTTTGAATAGGGCATTTGAAAGACTTTTTGACTCATTATAACAAGCCCATTTCAATCATTTTTAATCCAATATCAATAGAGTTGTAAGCAGCACCTTTCATTAATTGATCAGCAACAATCCATAAACTTAAAGCATGATCATTATCTAAATCTTTTCTAACACGTCCAACATGGACAAGTTCATCACCAATAAATAAAGTTGCCATTGGATAAATCTGATTTTCAATATCATCATAGAGTTCAACCCCATGAGAATTTGATAATAATTCAAAGACTTTATCTATATCAATAGGTTTTTTTGTTTCAATATAAACAGATTCACTATGTCCTCTAAGTACTGGAACACGTACACAAGTCGCATTGACTTTAATATCTTTATTAAAGATTTTCTTTGTTTCGTTGACCATTTTCATTTCTTCTTTTGTGAAATGATTGTCTAAATCAAATTTATCAACTTGTGGAATACAGTTGAAGGCAATTGGATAATGTTTTTTATCAGAAGCACAAGGCAAAGTTTTAGCTACTGGTTCTTTACCATCTAATACTTCCTGTGATTGACGATACAGTTCTTCCATACCAGCAACACCAGCCCCTGAAACAGCCTGATAAGTAGAAACAATAATTCTTTCAATATCAAAATATTCATTTAAACGATTTAAAGCACTGACCATTTGAATTGTTGTACAGTTTGGATTAGCAATAATTCCTTTATGTTCCTTTAAAGCATAAGCATTGA
>CALVFK010000189.1 GCA_944326805.1 uncultured Massilimicrobiota sp.
TTGCTTTATACTTTGTCAGTCAACTTGCCAGTCAAGATGTCAAAGTTGTACTATCTGGTGAAGGAGCAGATGAATTCTTTGGTGGTTACAATACTTATAGAGGAGATATTGATAGTGGAATCTATGGTAAACTGCCTTTCTTTATCAGACATGCAATCGCATCTCTTTGTAAGCATTTGCCTACTTTTAAGGGAGTTCCATTTTTAATTAGAAATGGTGAACGTATTGAAGATTATTATGTTGGTGTTAATCCTGTTTTCTCTGAAAATGATTGTAAACATTTATTAAAAGATACAAGCCATTTACATAGTCATCAGGATATTGTTGGAAATGTTTTTGATCATGTCAAAAAAGCTACAAATATCCAAAAAAGACAAGCTTTTGACTTACAGACATGGTTTATTAAAGATATTTTACAAAAAGGTGACAAGATGACAATGGCACACTCTATTGAAAGCCGTGTTCCGTTCACTGATAAGGAAGTCTTCCAAGTTGCCAGTCAATTAAAAGATAATCAAAAAGTCACAAAGGAAAATACAAAAGTCTTATTAAGACAAGCCGCTAAAAAAGTCATTCCTAATGAAGCCTATAAGAAAAAGAAATTAGGTTTCCCTGTTCCATTACGTGAATGGATGCGTGAAGATGATCTTTATCAAAAAGTATATGATGGTTTACAGACACCTATTATTAAACAGCTTTTTGATGATCAAAAACTACTTTCTATGTTAGAAGATCATAAAAATCATAAACATGACTATTATAAAAAAATATGGACTGTTTATTGTTTCTCATTATGGCATCAAGTATTCTTTGCTGAAGAATATAAGCACTAGATCCTAAGTCTAGTGTTTTTTTGCTTTAAGAAATAATTGTAGATTCATCATCTTATATATAGTAAAATAAATAGTGAAAGCGAGGAATGACAATGACTTTATATGATCTTTATTTAGATAATCAAGTAGAAGGTTATCTAGTTTTTAAAACATTAGCCAAACAAAAAGTGATAGAAATGACTGATTATCAGTATCATAAGAAACTGAAAATATCTAAAGAGGACCTTCAACCAAAAGGAAGTTGCTTATCATTTCCATTACAAAATAACTTTGAAGATGTCATTCATATTCTTGAATCACATACAGGTGACTCAAAAATTATGAACCCTACTTTTCATACAAGTGTAAGAAGACCTGTTGAAATGTTTCATTTATACACACGTATTCCGATGATCCTCTTTGGAACAACACAAACAAATCAATCTTTTATTATGAGAGATAATATTAGAAATTCACAGACTGTATTGGATATTTACTTTCAAAATGGTGAATCTTATTATTATATGGATAACCAAGTTTATGAACTCAAAGAAAAGAATTTATTTTCTAAATACTATAAAGATTTTGATTTAAACAAGCAAGACATGATGTAAACAAAAAAGGTATGGTTGAAATGAAACAAATAGATACATATTCCTATCAATGTGGAGTGATTGATTGTTTTAACGAAATGGTAAAAGCTGGTATGAAACATATAGCTTTAGCTCATCCCTGTACAACAAAAGAGAATAGAGATAGTTATATTCCTTTTGTCAATGCTATAACAAATAAATATCAGACACATTATTACTTAGATGATGATCCTTTAATTACTGATTTATTTCCTTATTCACTTAATCGTAATACTTATAATATTATCTTTTATAAAGAAAAGAAATATATAGAAGAATATATTACTTTAAAAGAACGTAAAAAACAATCTATTTTGAATCATCAATATAATCAATCAAGAATAGAAATTGCTTATGCTTTTGGTCATCTGTTAAGTTACTCTGATTCTATTATTGAACAATATATTCAAACAAACAATGAAAAGGAAGATGATGAAGGAGAGATATAAATACTTTAAAACACCCAATCATCATCTATATATTTTTAAGATAAGTAAGCAATCAAAAAAGAGATTTTTTAAATGACGATCATTTTTAAAATCTCTTTTTGTATATTCATTCATTTTTATATTTTAGAAACATACACTACATGCTGTATAGCCTTCATTTTTAGCCTCACTTAATGAAATATCAATTTGACTTTTTCTTAAATAACGGCAACCCGCACGATGATATTTACTACCAGTTTTTGTAATATAAACTGTTTCTCCCACATTAGTATTTGATGTTGTTTCATTCTTTGAAGAATGATGTGTTACATGATGAGAAGTGGTTGACTTTTTTTGAGTCGATGGAACAGTAACATGACATGTTTGTGTATGACCATCAACACTGGCACTTATAGTTGCAGAACCTGATTTTAAGGCACAAATATGACCAGCTTCATCTACTGTAACAACATCTGGATTACTTGATGAATATGTAATAGCATGATGACTATTGGTTTTAAGCTCTAATGTTTGTGTTTCGTTTGGTTGTAAAGTTATTGAAGAATTTGAAGCTTGTAAAGTGACTTCTTCAATTATAACTGGTATGTCTATTGTTGATTGATTTTGATATTGATCTTTAACAATAGCTTTAGCTATATATTTACCGGGTGCATTATAATTCACCTCATCATCATTAATAATGATGTCACACTTTGATAAATCTTGTATAGATAAACATTTCTCATAATCAATAGTATGATTTTGTAAAGTTGATGCTGATTCTTGTAATTGCAACTGAGGAGCTGTTGTATCCTTAACTGAAATATGTAACGTTTCCTTTTTATCCCCTAGTTGAAAATCAACTGTATATTCTCCAACATTTAAAATATCCTTAAAATCATCTATATCTTGACTGCTGTATTCGATATTTTTAATATCACCATCTGTATCAATAAAATCATCAAAATTTTCTGGCAATGTTTCTCCAAATAACAAACTTAATGCATCTTATACCAAATGAAAATCCTGTTTGTTTCCAAAAACAATTCCTATAACACATACAATAACAAACACACTTAAAATAGCTACAATTATTCTCTTAATTAATTTTCCCATATCGTTTTTCCCTATCTTTCTTCAAAAATAGTTTTATCCCCTGTATGTAAATAATAACGATAATTTTCAATAATATCCTCTAGTTCTTGATAAGTATTAATTTTCGATAAATGATTTTTAATAGCACTTGCTGATTTCAAGCCTTTCATATACCAAGGTGCGTGTCCTCGCATTTGTCTAATAGCATTCTTTTCTCCTTCGACTTTGAGTAACCTTTTTGCATGTGCTAGACATTGATCAAGTTTTTCATCAATCGTTGGTTCATCTAATAATATACCATGTTCAACATATTGAACCATCTGCTGGATAACCCATGGATTTCCAAGTGCTGCTCTACCAACCATCACAGCATCACACCCTGTTTCATCTAACATACGTTTTGCATCTTGTGCTGTTTTGACATCTCCATTACCAATAACTGGGATAGATACTGCTTC
>CALVFK010000190.1 GCA_944326805.1 uncultured Massilimicrobiota sp.
TGTCCACGTTGTGTATGTTTATCTAAAGCATAATCTGGAATTTCTGGTAATTTTCCCATTGCAAAAGATTTCATACAAATATTCTTTAACAAATCACTTGAACGATCTTTTTCAGATTGGCACATATATCTAATGGCATGAATAAAATAGATTGGTCTATCTCCATCTGCATAATCAAATTCTCTGCTCATTTGATATAAATTATTAACAACTACTGCTGCCATTGGATTCCCCATTCCAATATCTTCTACTGATATTGTTAATAATCTTCGCCATAATTTTTCTTCTAACTGTGGTGAAGAAATATACAATTCATAAGCGAACATACATGCCTGTTCTTCTAAACCTCTACGAATAGATTTTTGTAATGCAGAGATCACTTCATCTCCTGCATAACCATTTCTTGTTGTAATTTTTGACCATGGATCATACATTTTTTTAGCCATGAATTCTTGCTCCTTTCTTTTAAATATGACATAATTGTTTTGGAGGTGTTGATATGAATCTAGAGCATTTATCCGAAAAATTTGAATTAAATGATTTAGAAAAACAGATTGTTCGTTATATTCAAGAACATTTAACTGATTTAAAGTCAATTGGTATACGTCAAATGGCAAAAGATAATTATACAAGCACATCAACCATTTATAAATTATGTAATAAATTTGGTTTTGATGGTTATAGTGATATGATTTATCATCTGACATCTACCAAGGATAATCATACTATCGACTTTCATGAACAATATCGTTCTTTCTATGAACAATTCCAATCATTACTTCAAGATCATTCCAAACGTATTATTGTTTTTGGATTGGGATTCTCTGCTCCTATTGCAGAATACATGCAACAACGTTTAACCCTTTTAGGTTATCAAGCTATGTGTGTTGTACATATGGAAATGTTTAGTCCACATTTTTTTGATAACACTGTTTTTATTGTTGTTTCTTATTCTGGAAAAACACCACGCTTAAACGAAATTATTAGAACGGCTTATCATAATCATGTTCCTATCATCAGCTTTATAGGTAATGCTCACTCCCCTATTATTCAACTATCTTCATTACCTATTACAATTGGTCAATATGATTCATTCTCCCATGATTTGAA
The DNA here is from genome assembly GCA_944326805.1 of uncultured Massilimicrobiota sp. GTDB lineage: Bacteria > Bacillota_I > Bacilli_A > Erysipelotrichales > Coprobacillaceae > Allocoprobacillus. Next base: position 1,111 of record CALVFK010000190.1, read on the forward strand.
TCGTCCCAACACCTTTTTTGGTGAAGCTATTATTGCTTTTGAAACATTATTATTTTAAAGCCATCCCTATTATACAAATATCGACAATGAAATTATATTGATTTATCCATTATAAAAACATGTTATAAAATTTATAACATGTTTTTATCTAAACTTCTTAATCTTCTATAAGGTTTTAAATTACAAAATTAAATAAAATCATTCATCAAATTAATACACCATGACAATGATCGATTTCATGTTGAATGATTTGTCCAGTCTGTTGATTAAATGTTTTTATTTTTCGATGAAAATGTTGATCAAAATATTCTACTTTAATTTTTTCATAACGCTTTGTTTCTTTTAAACCCTCATGACACAAACATCCTTCTTGGCAGTTATATGTTTTTAAACTTGTTTTTATAATCTTTGGATTTATGAGAACCAAATCGTCCTTTTTATCCTTAACCACTATAATATTTTTTAATTCACCAATCATATTTGCAGCAATACCTACACAGGTTTCATGTGCATTCATTGTATCTAATAAATCTTGAACAATATTCATATCTTCTGGTGTTGCATCTTTTGATTTTTGTTGTAAAAAGAATTGATCTTTCACAATATTTCTAATCATCATATCCCTCTTTTCTTCTTTTATTGTATATAAAAAATCTTCTCATCACAAGAAGATTTAAATAACTTTGAATTTTGTCCATGTTTGCATACGAAAACGAATATAGAAAATAATGCCTCTTATTGTCCAATCTAAACACATTGCTAGTGCTATTCCAATAACGCCCATATTCAATCCTAAAGCAAAAATAAATGAGAAAATCAAACGACCAAATACTGTTGAAGCAATGGATACAATCATAGTATATTTCACATCACCAGCTGCTCTTAATCCATTAGACAATGGTCCTGAAAATGGGAAAGCAACTGTATTAAAAATATTATGAATTAACACAAGAATAATAACAAGTTGTTTGGTTTGTGTGGAAACATTATAAAATTGCATAAATACAGGTGTCAATATGAAGATAAGAACATTCCACATAATGGATAAAACAAGTGTTAATTTCATGAGTTTTCTAAAATAATATTGAGCTTCATCAATTTTATGAGCTCCCATACATTGTCCAATAACAGTAATAAAAACAGGACTCATTGCAGAACCAATTAATGCCGCTAATGACCAAATACTTTGGGCAATACCATTAGCTGCAATCTGGTAAGTTCCAAATAATGCAACAACACTACTTAATGCAACTTTAACCAATTGAAAAATACCATTCTCTATTCCATTAGGTACAGCAATATTTAAAATTCTTTTTAACATTGGAAAATCCCAACATAAAATATCTTTTTGATTATAGTGTGCAAATTGTTTCTTTTTAAAACATAAAATTGTAATCGCAACAGCCGAAAAAACTCTCGCAATTAAAGAAGGATAAGCAACACCTGCGACACCGGCATGGAATACAAACACACCAATCAAATTACCTACCACATTAATCACATTAGAAATCAATGAAATATACATTGTTGTACTTGTTTTACCAATACTGCGATACAAAGCAGCTCCTGCATTATAAATAGCTAATGCTGGATAAGAATAAGCCGATATTCTTAAATAAGTGACACAAGCTTCCATGACAGAATTTTCTACTTTTCCAAATAAAAGTGATAATAATGTACGATTAAAAATCAAAACAATAATGGCAATAATAATTGAAAAAACTGTTGAAAACATCAATAATTGACTTGATGAACGAACTGTTCTTTTGTGATCATGACTACCAATATATTGACTCATAACAACAGCTCCCCCTGATGCCAGTGCTGTAAATAGATAAATAAAAATTGTATTAAACATATTCACTAATGATACGCCTGAAACTGCTTGTTCTCCTACAAAACTGACAACAAATGTATCAGCAATCCCAACCAACATCACTAATAGTTGTTCAAAAAATAAAGGAACAATCATATTTTTTAATTCTTGATTTGAAAACATCTTTCTCACTCCCCATTCCCTATTATATGGGTATCCATATATCATGTCTAATACCTATAATCTATTATCCATCATGCTTTTAAAGTATGATTTGTCATTACTTAATATTTCACTTTATATAAAAAGTAGCCTCAATATAAGACTACTTCCTGTATCAAAAAATTTTTTATTTTGGTTCTACAGCAATAAACAAATGATCTCTTTCATCAATTTGATAATTCTTTTCAAAGAAATCATACATTGTCC
>CALVFK010000191.1 GCA_944326805.1 uncultured Massilimicrobiota sp.
ATGCTTACAAAGAGATGCGATTGCATGTCTGATAAAGAATGGCAGCTTACCATAGATTCCACTATCAATATCTCCTCTATAAGTATTGTAACCACCAAAGAATTCATCTGCCCCTTCACCAGATAATACAACTTTGACATCTTGACTGGCAAGTTGACTGACAAAGTATAAAGCAACAGCTGCAGGATCGGCAGTAGGTTCATCTAAATGATACATAATCTTTGGTAAGACTTCTAAATATTCTTCTTTTGTAATAATCTTGCTTTTGTTTTCAATACCTAACTGTTGTGTTAAATCTTTCGCATAATTGATTTCATTATATCTTTCATCGTTATATCCAACTGTATAAGTATGTTGAGGTCTCGCTAATGAAACAAGATATGATGAATCAATTCCACTACTTAAAAAAGAACCAACTTCAACATCAGCAATTAAATGATGTTTGATAGAATCTTTCATAATCTGATCAATAGCTTGAATCATTTCCTGATCTGTTTTATATTGATCCTTAAACGCTATAGAATAATAGCGTTTGATTTCAATAGATTGATTTTTATAGATAAGATAATGACCAGGTAACAACTGTTTTACATTTTTAAAGAAAGTTTGTTCACCAGCCACATAATTCATTTTTAAATAAATATCTAAAACATCTGTATTTAATTCTTTATGAAAATCTGGATGATCTAAAAATCCCTTAATTTCACTCGCAAATAAGAAATGTTGAGGATCATCATAATAATAGAATGGTTTGATTCCAAAATGATCTCTAGCACAGAATAATTCATGTGTATCTGTATCATACAATGCAAAAGCAAACATTCCTCTTAAATAGTTCACAACATCATAACGATATTCCTGGAATCCATGTAAAATAACTTCCGTATCACTATGTGTTAAAAAGACATGTCCTTTATCTTCTAAATCTTTTTTTAATTCTAAATAATTATATATTTCCCCATTGAAAACAATCACTAAGTTATTTGATTTCATAGGTTGCTGTCCACCAGCTAAATCAATAATAGATAAACGACGATGACCTAAAGCAACATAATCATCAATAAACTGTCCTTCACCATCAGGACCTCTATGAGCAATACGATCCATCATCTTTTTTAATATTTGACTGGCATTTTCATTGGTTGGAGCAAATCCAACAATTCCACACATTCTCATCACATCCTTCGTGAAAGCATTATAACACGCTTTTTTATATAAAAAAATAAAAAAATAAAGAAAAAGAGGACTTAATCCTCTTTCACATCAACATATAATTCCACATATCCACATCTTTTACATAAAGCAGCCTTAAGAGAATATTCTTTTTTCTTAAGATTTTCATTTTTTTCAATCAATGTCAAATCACTGATTGGTTGAGCTGAATCTTGAATATAACAGTTTTCTTTCATTTCATCATGACATCTTGGACATTTCCTCATGTATACCACCTCTTCATTATTATTATACAAAAATTTAAAAAGAAAACAAAGAAAAACAAAAATGAATAAAGATGATATACATGAAATTTAAAGAAAACCATTTTTTCCCATTTTTTTCATTAAAATATATGTTATAATATGTCGAGGAGTGTGATAGAATGATTAAACTTGAAAATGTAACAAAAGTTTATAAAACCGGCGTGAGAGCTGTTAATAATATGAATGTCGATATTGGTGAAGGAGAATTTGTTTATGTTATAGGGCCTACAGGGGCTGGTAAATCAACATTTATTAAGTTGTTATATCGTGAAGAAAAAGCCAGTTCGGGAACAGTTATTGTTGCTGGACAGGATGTTTCTAAGATTAAGGATAGAAAAGTTCCTTATTTTAGAAGAAATATTGGTGTCGTTTTTCAAAACTTTAGATTATTACCTAAAAAGACTGTTTTTGAAAATGTTGCTTTTACATTGGAAGTAACGGATACACCTAGAGTACAAATTAGAAAGAAAGTTCGAAGAACACTGGAATTAGTTGGGTTGGAAGATAAAGCTAATGCTTTTCCTCATGAATTATCTGGTGGACAACAACAACGTGTGGCTATTGCCAGAGCTATTGTGAATAGTCCTAAAGTTTTAATCGCTGATGAACCAACAGGAAACCTTGATCCTGATACTTCAAATGAAATTATTGGATTGCTGGAAAGAATTAATGAAGTGAATCATACAACAATTCTGGTTGTCACACATGATAAAGAAATTGTTCAAAAACATAAGAAAAGAACAATTCTGATTGAAGATGGATGTATTAAAACAGATACAAGTGCAGGAGGTTATGTTGATGGAGTTCATTAGTTGTATAAAAAACTTTCCAAAACATTGTAAAACAGCATTTCAGAATATTTGGCGTAATGGTGTCATGTCTGCATCTTCTATTTTTGCTGTAACGATTACTTTACTGTTGATTGCAGTTATTGGTGTCATTGCGATAAATGTACAGGATATGACTTACAGTATTGAAGATAGTTTAACGATTTATGTGAAGATGGATCGTGAAATTAGTGATAAAGATGCCCAAAAGATTTTACCAGATATTGAAAAGATTGAAGGTGTCAAGAAAGCGACTTTTTCTTCTAAAGAAGATGAGCTGGATAAAATGATTGAAATGCAGGATGAAGATGGGAAGAAATTATTTGAAACTTATCGTGAAAATAATCCTTTAGGTGCTGCTTATGTTGTAGAAGTTGAAGATGCTAAGGAAATTGATGCTGTGGCTGATAAAATTAGTGCTTTAGAACATGTTAATGAAGCGACTTCTGGTGGAGCTTCTACAAGTTCATTAGTCAATAGTTTAGAAACGATTCGTAATGGAGGAGCTGTATTTGTTGTTGGTTTAACAATCGTAGCTTTATTTATGATTGCGAATACGATTAAAATTACTATTACATCAAGACAGACAGAAATCAGTATCATGCGTATGGTTGGAGCCAGCAACTGGTATATTCGTTTGCCTTATATGCTTGAAGGAGTCTTTATTGGATTATTAGGTTCTATTGTACCAATACTGGTTGTTTATTTTGGGTATAACTGGATTTATAGTGGAGCGACTGATTTCTTACCAGCGATGGTATCTATGCGTGAACCATTTCCTTTTATTTGGCAATGCTCAGGTATTATGATTGCATTAGGGTGTGGTGTTGGTTTGATTGGAAGTTTTGTTTCAGTAAGAAAATTCTTGAAATTCTAGGCTTTAGGTAATATCCTAAGGCCTTTTTTGGAGGTTAAGATGAAAAAGTTAATCATGATTGGTGGAACAATGGGTGTAGGAAAAACAACAGTGAGTCGCTTGTTGAAAAAAGAGTTGAATCATAGTGTGATGTTAGATGGGGACT
>CALVFK010000192.1 GCA_944326805.1 uncultured Massilimicrobiota sp.
GCAAAAGGATTTAAAACTTTTGATTTTAACGGATTATATTAAAGCAGAGTATGAAAAAGCTATTGGTGATGAAAGTATGAATGTTCATGCTTTGGGTGTCTTGCCCTTTTTTGAGATGTTAAGAAGGGAAAGTATACAACAGGTTCAACCTTTTCATTTGGCAGTGTTATGTGGCTCAATGATTATTATCCCTGCATGTTTGAAAGAACAATTAAAACAACTTGTAGAACAAGAGGAACGTATTGTTTTTCAACCATTAAAGAAGATCGATGATTATGTGAAAGTGGAAATGAAAGGAAGTCATCAAGACATCATTAAAGCAGTGAGTACATTGTTTGAACAGGAAGATATTCAAATACTCATTGGAACGAAATCATTACTTGGTGAAGGATGGGATTCTCCTTGTGTCAACACTTTAATTCTTGCGAGTTTTGTAGGTTCTTTTATGTTAAGCAATCAAATGCGTGGGAGAGCTATTCGTACATACGCTAAAAATCCTGATAAAGTGAGTCATATCTGGCATCTGGTTTGTATTCCACCTCATAAGGGAATTATTAATCGTCGTCAATTCATTGAAGATAATGAAAGTGACTTTGAAAATTTAAAAAGAAGAATGGAACATTTTTTAGGTTTGCATTATGAAAAAGATTTTATTGAAAATGGAATTGAAAGATTAACAGCCATTCAATATCCATTAACACGTGCACATATCAAAACAACAAATCAGAAAATGTTGGCATTATCATCTAAACGAAATCAATTAAAAGAAAGATGGCAACGTTCTTTAGCCATCTATGATAAGATTGAAGTTGTTGATGAGATTGAAACAGAAGACCAGAGTATAACAAGTGTTTTATTGTATGATGCTTTAAGACATATGATGATTATGATTGTCAGTTTTATTTTAGCATTTATTGTAGTTATTGCATTGATGGTATTTTTTGAAATAACGAGTACATATATTGTTTATTTGTTAGTGACTTATGTAATGATTGGATTGGTAAGTGTATTTTTGAAATGGAAGAAAGTCTTGACTTGGAGAAATCCTTTAAATCGTTTACAGGCTTTTGGTGATGGCATTTATCAGGCTATGCTCAATATGCATATGTTTGAGTTATTGAACTGTCGTGTACAAACTGAATCTCAAGCTGTTTTCTATTCTATTTATTTGAGTGGTGGAACAGCTCATGATAAGGCATTGTTTGCGAAATGTGTGAATGAGTTTTTTGATGAAATGGATAATCAACGTTATATTCTCTACAATAAACATCAAAGACCAAAAACAAATCGTTATTTTGTTGTACCAGATGTTTTTTCTAAACGTAAAGAAGATGCGATGATTTTTGCAAGGTGTATGCAACCTTATATTGGAAGATATGAGCTGATTTATACAAGAAATGAACAGGGAAGAAAGATTTTACTGCAAGGTAGAAGGGATGCTTTGGCTAATCGACAAAATAGACTTCTTACAAGAAAGAAAGTTAAAGGGGCTTTGGAATAATATATTTCTTTCATTGTTTGAAAATATAGCGAAATAAAATGAGTTTTTAATTATAATAAGTACAAAAAGGAGGAGTAAAAAATATGAGTTTCCCTAAAGGATTTTATTGGGGTGGAGCAACTGCTGCCAATCAATTAGAAGGAGGATGGCAAGAAGGTGGAAAAGGTGTTTCTTGTCCAGATATTTGTACAGGTGGAACAGCAACCGTTAGTAAAAGAATTACACCAGTTTTAGAAGAAGGAACTTTTTATCCTAGTCATGATGCAATTGATCATTATCATAGATATAAAGAAGATATTGCATTGTTTGCCCAGATGGGATTTAAAATGTATCGTTTTTCAATTGCCTGGACAAGAATCTTTCCAAATGGTGATGAAGAACAACCTAATGAAGAAGGATTAAAGTTCTATGAAAGTTTAATTGATGAATGTTTAAAATATGGTATTGAACCAATGGTGACTATTTCTCATTATGAAGTTCCATTCCATCTCACAAAGAAATGGAATGGTTGGGCTGATCGTAGAATGATTGACTGTTATTTGAATTTCTGTAAAGCTATCTTTACACGTTATAAAGGAAAAGTGAAATACTGGTTAACATTCAATGAAATCAATAGTGCGACAACACCAATGGGTGGATTTTTATCTCAAGGGATTTTAAATGAAATTAAAACAATGGATTTTATGGATCAGGTCGATAATCCAAACAATCGTTTTCAAGGATTACATCATCAATTTGTTGCCAGTGCTTTAGCTGTACAAATGGCTCATGAAATTGATCCAAACTATCAAGTAGGATGTATGCAAATTATGGCAACAAGTTATGCTTTAACTTGTAATCCAGAAGATGAAATCGTTAATCAGCAAAAAGGACACTTAATGAACTGGTTCTGTAGTGATGTTCAATGTCGTGGAAAATATCCAAACTATATCAAGAGATATTTTAAAGATAACAACATTACAGTACATATGGAACCAGGTGATGACGATATTTTAGCGGCTGGACCTGTTGATTTCTATACATGTTCTTATTATATGTCAAATTGTCAAACGGCTGACAAATCTAAAGAATCTGGTAAAGGTAATATTTTAGGTGGGGTTCCAAACCCATACTTAAAAGCAAGTGACTGGGGATGGCAAATTGATCCAATTGGACTTCGTTATTCATTAAATGAAATCTGGGATCGTTATCAAAAACCAATTTTTGTCGTAGAAAATGGTTTAGGTGCTTATGATAAGATTGATGAAGATGGAAAAGTTCGTGATGATTATCGTATAGATTATTTAAGAAGCCATATCCAACAAATGCATGAAGCTGTTTTAGATGGTGTTGATTTAAGAGGTTATACACCTTGGGGATGCATTGATTTGGTTTCTGCTTCAACAGGAGAAATGGCTAAACGTTATGGATTTATCTTTGTTGAAAGATATGATGATGGAACAGGAGATTTCTCTCGTCGTAAGAAAGAATCTTTCTATTGGTATAAAAAGGTTATTGAAACAAATGGTGAAGATTTAGATTAAAAAGACTGCTTAGGCAGTCTTTTGCAATACATGATCTGATAAGGATTGAGGAATGAGTTGTTGATAAGTTTCTTCAATCCATTTTTTTGTTAAACCATTTTGATAATGATAATGTGTTGTTTCATATTGAGATGTATATTGATCATAAGGGATCAGTTTAAAGTTTTCTAGATTTTGATCATAATAATTAATGATGGGGATATAATCAATATTTTGAATAGAGAACTGATGATTTTCTTTAACGATATCCAATGATACCATCATAGATACATTATAGGCATTTTTAAATTC
>CALVFK010000193.1 GCA_944326805.1 uncultured Massilimicrobiota sp.
TGAATGAATATTTGGATAAAAAATGGATGAGAGTCAAAAAAAGTAAAGAGAATGAACATATTCTTAATGTTGAATCCAAATTTGATTTTGAAAGGTGAAAGGAAGAATAAGTATGAATCTGTTTAGAAAGAAAGAAAAAAAGGAATGTTGTTGTCATATTGATGAGGAAAGTATGAAAAAAGCTGAAGAATTGAAAAATGAAAAAGGAATAAAAATTTTAGGTTCAGGATGTCAAAAATGCGAAAAATTAGAAGAATCAGTAAAAAAAGCAATAGAAGAATTAAATCTGAATTTAGAAATTGAACATATCACTGATTTTTCTCAAATTGCATCCTATGGTGTTATGTCAACACCTGCATTCGTGTTAAATGGAGAAGTTGTTTCTTTTGGAAAAGTTTTATCAGTAGATGAAGTCAAACATATATTATCAATAAAATGGAAAGATCAATAAAGATATGGAAAGAAAATTAAAAATTGCATTTGTATGTGTTCATAATTCATGTCGTAGTCAAATAGCTGAAGCGTTAGGAAAAAAGTTTATGGGAAACAGATATGATTTCTATTCATGTGGAACAGAATTGAAACCTCAAATTAACCAATATGCTGTCGAATTAATGAAAGATATGTATCAAATTGATATGGAACAAGATCAATATAGTAAATTGGTACAAGACATTCTTCAAGTCGATATAGCTATTTCAATGGGATGTAACGTCACTTGCCCATATATAGGAAAAGATTTTGATGATTATTGGAATTTAGATGATCCTACTGGAAAAAGTGATGATGAATTTATCAAAGTGATACAAGAAATTGAAAAACGAATCAAGATGTTAGAAGGAATGGTAATCTAAAATAACATGGAGTTTTGGTGTTTTAGATTCTAAATTAAAACGGGAAGAAATACCTTCCCGTTTTTTAATGCCTATAGTCGAGAATTTAATATGTTTCATATTCTGTTTTTAATGTGTACTGTTGATTATAAAATTGTAGGGTTTTCTACCCGATAGTACTTTTGACAGGTCACTAAGACCAGATAGCATGAAATGACAATTATGAAATAATAATTTCTTTTTATTTTGACATTTTAAATATAGTTGAAAAGTATATATATACCATATAAAAAATGAAATAAATAACGTATCAGCAAATAAATTAATAGTTGATTTTATGAGATATTATATACTGTCTATAAGCGCACCTATCAATAGCATCTACAAAATAAATGGATTTAAAGTAATCATGAATATATATACTTATCACCTCTATAACCAAATCATATAACATTAAATAGAAGAAAACAAAGAAATGTTTGAACAATTTTTAAATTTTTTATATGAGCTATATGATTAATAAACTATTGAATTTCCTACGATTTTGGAACATAGATTGAGAAAATAGAAAAAAAGATTTCTCGTAAAACTTATTTGTTTTGGAAAACCCCGTGACTTCTTAGATTATTGAAGAAACTTTTTGTCCCTTTTTATGATTGACATAATTTGAAAAGCATTGATTTTCAATAGAGTGTTGTATAAAATTTCATATAAGTGGATTATAAAAACTTGAAACAGGAGGAAAAACAAATGATTTTTTATCATGATATAGAAAAGGACGATTTAGAAAAAATACGTCAAACATATGTTCGTCATGGGTGCCAACATACATATCAACATGTGTGTCAAGTTGCTGAAGTTGCTATTGAACTTGCTAAAAAATATGAATTAAACATAGAAAAATGTATTATTGCCAGTTTATTACATGATATAAGTGTTATGATGACACAAGATCAAATGTATGCATTTGCTAAAAAGCATAACTGGACAATAGATCTGTCTGAAGAAAAATATCATTTTTTATTGCATCAAAGATTATCTAGAGTTATAGCCCAAAAAGAATTTTGTATTCTGGATGAAGATATTTTATCAGCCATTGAATGTCATACCACTTTAAAGAAAAATGCGAGTGATTATGATAAGGTAGTTTTTATTGCAGATAAAATTGCTTGGGATCAAAAAAGCAAACCACTCTATGATGAATTGATAGACAATGCATTAGACGATTCACTAGATTATGCCTGTTATCAATTTATCAAATATCAGTTTGACCATCATGGCTTACTTATGCCACATCATTGGCTAAAGGAAGCCTATCAGGAATTGAAGGAAAAATATGAATAATGTTATGATGAATGATATATACACATTAAATTGATGAGACATATTTTTGAACTTACCGTGATTTCATGTTAAGATAAAAAGCGAGGTGAATGATTATGGTACAGAATTTATTATTAGATTTTTCACATATATATCCAATGCATATTGAAAATGATGCCAACCATCTTATAAGAATTGATTTAAGTGATATTGAAGGAACAGATATGTATTGTAGTCACGAAGCTATGTTAGAAATTCAAAGACGTTTAAATAATTATGGACCTGAAGGTATTCATTTTTTGGATAATGGAAATTACCATTATATGACAAAGGTATTTGTTGATAAAATCAAAAAGCCATTTTCCCTTGTTTTGTTTGATCATCATACCGATATGCTTCAACCTATGATTCATGATTTAACAAGCTGTGGAAGTTGGGCAGGAGAATTATTGCATGAAAATGCCTATTTAAAACAGCTTATTCTTATTGGCCCTAGTCAACAAAATATAGAAAATAATGATGTAGCATCCAAAGTGATTTACATTAGTGTCAATGAACAGGAAGAAGATGTCGCTCACTTACAAATCAAAAAAGTAGATTTGACATTACCGACTTATATTTCTATTGATAAAGATGTTCTTGATCGTTACTGGGCAAGAACGAATTGGGATCAAGGAAATATGTCTATCAAAACATTAGAAAAAATACTTCAAGATATTTTTAAACATCAAAATGTCATAGGTGTAGATATTTGTGGTGAATGTGATTTGCATGAATCTTACTGGCAATTCAAAGAAGATGAAAAGATTAATGAAATGACAAATCATATTTTATATTCATTTATCGAAAGATATTTAGAAAATAATCAAAAGAGAGATGATGAATAAGGGAACATGGTCATGACCGAGAAGATAGTGTGATGTATAAGAATCAGTTCAATAGATAATATAGAAATAGCAAAAATTTAATATTTTGGTATTGATGATTTATGAAAAAACAACAAAGGAATAGATTGAAATGTGTTTTGAAACTTTTCATAATCCTCATTAGTAAACGCAATTTGATAAGAATATAGAAAATGGTTGAAAGATTTGTATATACTTAAAAAGAGATTTCAAAATAAACATTAAGATATGTTATAAAAGAAATCTCTTTTT
>CALVFK010000194.1 GCA_944326805.1 uncultured Massilimicrobiota sp.
TCAAACCAGAGATTGTTTTGACCAGTCCCATATTTTTCTGGTGTTCTCTCTAATAATTTATAAAGTAAAGTATTCATTGTTTCTTCTGTAATACCTTCTACTCCATCCATCATCAAAGCAATACGAGAAAATCTTAATTGGATACCAATTTGTCTTTCCCACCAGTTTGTATTTGTTGGCTCACTGCCCTTGTTGGCTTTTGTCCAATGTGCAATAGCTAAATTTAATTTTTCAATGACTGCTTCATCTTGATAAAGATTATTCCCTTTAACATGATATGCAATTGCAATAGCTTGAAGACGATCCAATGCCAAATAAGGTTCCCATGCCCCCCCATTGGCTGCACTTCCTGTCATTGTATAATCCACATCTTCAAAAGAACCATCTTCTTGAATCATATCAAGATATTCTTTTGCCTCAGAAACATAACATGTTTCTACTTTTGCACCATCATCAAAAGTTTTCTGAGAAATTATAAATTCTTTAAGACGTGATTTGATTGTTGTAAAATCATCATTAGCCGCCCATGTCACACTTAAAGAACTTATAACCATTCCAAGTGATAATACGAATGATAATGCCACTTTTAACACCTTTTTTATCATGAATAGACCTCCCTTTCCTTGTAAACGCTTACTACATCATATATTTTTAAATAATTCTACTTGAATTACAATAAACATTTACTTGAAAAAAAGATCTTCATTGAACAGAAGACCTTTCGATAAGCTGAACACTTAATAATTCAGTTTTTTGAATATAGTCCTTTCTTTGAATACGATCCACTAAGCGATGGACTGCTTCTTTTCCCATACTTTCTTTTTGTACCTGCATTGTTGTAAGTGGTGGATTCAACTTTGCTGCTAAAGGTGTATCATCAAAACCAGTTACACCTATATCTTCAGGAACTTTTATTCCTAAATTTGTTAATGCTTGAATGACAATAAAAGCATTAGAATCATTCGCACAAATGAGAACTTCTGGTAATTCTTTTGATTGAAGTCTTTTTTCTATTTCATCCGTTTGGTGATTGAGAACATATTTTTCAATATGATCTAAAAAAGAATATTTTTGAATATATGTATTATCATTAAATGTTTGAATCATATGATGATTGATTAAAGCTAATTTATATCCTAAAAAACGATCTTGAAAACTTAAAGAATAATCTAAATCACCAAAGAACCCTATCTTTTGATATCCTTTTTGTATAACATAACTTGTCATCATATAACCACCCTGTTTATTATGTGTCAATACACAATCCAAGCTATCATACAATGATGTAAAATCAACCAAAACAATCGGTATTCCCGTTGTCTTCAATTTCCTTAAATTCATATCAGAAATCTTACCTACAATAATGATTCCAGCCACTTTTCTTTCCACAATACATTCTGGTATATCCATATATTGATCTTCAAAATAATTCATTATAGATGAATACCCTAAATTCTTAGCTTCTTCTACAATAGATTTTAAAACAATGGAATAAAAATGCCCCGTATCAGCATAATAACTCTGCATCAATATACAAATATTAGATCTAGAAAATACAGATAAATATTTTCTCTTTTCATTAATATACCCCATCTCATCAGCTGTACGTAAAATCAATAAACGCATTTCATCACTGACACCTGGTTTATCATTTAATGCAATTGAAACAGCATTAATAGAAATATTCAATTTTTTGGCTATATCTTTCATAGTCACCTTCATATGCTCACCTCCACACCTATTATTTATAATATATCATCAGATAAACGAAAAAGCCATGTATTCATGACTTTTACAATTCTTCCCCATTTGTTTCAATAACATGTTTATACCATCCAAAAGATTTTTTCTTCATTCTCTTTAAATCTTTCAAATCATCATTTGTACGATTGACATAAACCATACCATAACGTTTATTCATATTCGCACGACTACTTAAAATATCAACAGGTCCCCAAACAAGATATCCGCGACAGTCTACTCCTTCTTCAACAGCTTTTTTCATTTCCGCAATATGTTTTCTCATATAATCAATACGATAATCATCAATGATTTCACCATTTTCATTGATTTCATCATCACATCCAAAACCATTTTCTACAACATAGATAGGCATTTCATATCTTTCATATAATTGACGTAATGTAATTCTTAAACCAACAGGATCAATTGTCCATCCAAATTCAGACATTTCCAAATAAGGATTTTTCTTAATCACAACATCTTCTACATTTGTTAAACTTTCTTCACCATAATGAGAAATCGTAGACATATAATAACTAATAGATAAATAATCCGTTTTTCCTAATTTTAAAATATCTAAATCACCATCAAGAATTTCAGGCATTGTTCCTTCATTTTTCATATTGGCATAATAATAAGAGTTGTAATGTCCTCTTGCAAAAACATCTAAGAAAACATAAGCTTCACTTTGTGCTTTCATACTTTCAAGTGTATCTAAAGGATGACATGTTTCAGGATAACTTTGTACAACAGTTGCCATACCCATAACTTTTCCACCCTGTTGATGAATATAATCATTAACCAAACTATGAGCAATCAATGTATTATGCATGATCTGATTGTCAAAAGTCTGAGGATTCATTCCTTCAGGACAAATTCCTCCAAAAAACATTTTAGGTCCTTTTTGTAAAATACCATTTTGTTCATTAAAAATAATCCAATATTTAACTTTATCTTTATAACGATCAACAATTTTTTTGCATAATTCTACAAAAATATCTACCACTTTACGACTAGCAAAACCATTATATTTTTCTTGTAAGACTACTGGCATTTCAAAATGATATAATGTAGGAATAGGTTCCATCCCTCTTTCTTTTAATGCATCAATAAATTGATCATAAAATTCAAACCCAGCTTCATTATATGTGTTTTCATCACTCATCAGTCTTGACCAATCCATTGAAAAACGATAAGCATTGAATCCCATTTCTTGATACAAATCAAAATCTTCCTGGTATCTATGATAACTATCAATGCCATCTTTAAAATCAGAGAACTTTCCACTGACTGTTAAATCACAGACTGCCGGTACTTTTCCTCCTTCATTATATGCACCTTCACTTTGATGAGCAGTCACTGCTCCACCCCATAAAAAATCTTTTCTTAAGATCATTGTTTCAACTCCTCACTTTCATTATTATTTTCTTTTATAGCAACTTGAAATTCAAGTCATAAATACTTGAATTTATCTCATATATAAAAACATTTTCCCATCATATTTTTCATTCAATGTCTGTTGA
>CALVFK010000195.1 GCA_944326805.1 uncultured Massilimicrobiota sp.
CCAATATTAATTACATAATCAATCTCATCAGCTCCATCTTCAATAGCCTGTTTTGTTTCAGCTAATTTGATATCTAAGGTCGTTTGCCCTAGTGGAAATGATATTGCAGCCCCGACATGGATAGAAGTTCCTTTCAGTAATTCTTTACACAACTTTACTGGTGCACTATTAATAGCTACCATAGCTGCTCCTATTTCTTTAGCCTCATCACATAACTTGATAAAATCATCTCTCGATGCATAAGCCTTTAAAAACGTATGATCAAACATACTAGCCAGTTCTTCTTTTGTCATGTTGAAATCCTCCTTATAATAAGTTATTATATCACTTCTACAATTTCATATATTACTTTTTCCAATTCAGTCATTTTAAATAAGTATTATTTTTAATTGTATCAATATATTTTTCATAACATATACTATAATACTCTTCTCTTCATGACTTTTCTTTACATTTATAGCATATTACAAATGAACAATATTTCAAAAGACAAACTATTAAATGTCAATAATTAATTTAAAAATTGATTTTAATAGTGTTTGTCCTGATTTAGAGGAGCAATCCGATGTTCTTTAATGTATTGAGTGGATTTTTGAGTGCACTAAAAACAACTTTTCAAAACATAGATTTTGAAAGCTCTTACATCTTTGATTTTCTTTGTTTTTAGGCTACTGATTCCGTCGCTTCATTTTTATAGACAAAGCGATGAATTTCACCATTGATGTCAGAATACTGATAAATCTGTTTTCTGGTATTCCCTGGAAAATCTAAAGATATTGAATTGAAGAACGTATTTCGGGTTTCTTCTGGTAATCGCATGATATTTTCATGCATGATTACAAAACTGCTTTCGTTTTTCATGATTGAATAGATATATCTGGCGATACGATTGGCAACTGCAATAACTGCCAGTTTATGACGTTTTCTATTTCCGTTCTTCACTCTTTCAAATAAGTGCTTAAGAACAGGATTATGTCGTCTAGCAAATTCGGCAATCATGAAAAGAGCGTGCCTTAGATATTTTGATCCTCTCTTGGAAATCTTGCCCATGATTTCCACAGACTTGCCAGAGCGCTTGTTGCGTGGTGATGAACCACTGTAAGAGACATAATGGTCAGCATTTTTGAATCTAAAGATGTCTCCTGTTTCAGCGATGATAACAGCAGCGGTTAAAGGACCACAGCCAGTGATAGTCATCAATAGAGTGTAAACATTAAAAGTGGCAGCAAGCTTTCTGATATCTTTTTCAATCAGTTTCAATTGTGTACGAATATTGATGATGCTTTCAACAGTGTTGAAAATCACACATCTTATATGATCGGATACATGTGGAACCAGTGTATCCTGAGCATAATTGAATAGCTTATCTATCTTATCCAAACTGCAGCGATGTTTGGTTGCTTCGTAAACGAGATAAAACACTTCATTTTTGGAAGCATTTATGATATCATGCGAAGTAGGATATTGAGATAAGACAGCTAGAAAAGCAGCTGATTTAGGTTCAAAAACATACTGTAGTTCAGGAAAATAACAATCACAAAGGGCAATGAGGCGATTGATTTCCTGAGAATAGAGTTTTTTAATCTGATAATGTCTGTGAACGAGAGCCTTAAGATCTTGATATCCGTTTTTGTTTTCAAAGACGGAATCTGAAACATATTTGACCTGATCATCAGTACCGATAATGGAACTAATGGTTTGAGCATCCAAAGGATCAGATTTGGATATATTATGACTTTCTCTCCATTTATTGACGAAATCAGTATTAAGCTGATGGATTTCCTCATCGCTATTACAGTTTTCTTTAATAAAGCTATAGATATTAGTGGAATATATACCAGTGACTTCCAAAGCAAAATAAGTGTGGAGACAGTGTTGGTCACTGGAATACTTTCTAACAGTATTTAAAAACTCAACAACATCAGATTTAATGAACTTAAAAGATAATTTTTTTCTAAGGAAATGAGGTTTGACTGATCTTAATTCAGGGACAGCCAGAACAGCAGCATCAGCCTTGCCTTTAGAGACATCAATGCCAACATAAAGATTGTAATTGTAATTTTTCATAAAATAATGACCTTCTTTCTCAAGTATGTAGATGGTTTTGAATTGCACCTCTAAATCAAGACAAACGCAACCTCGCAAATACGGAGACAAGTGAGAAACACTGCTGCAACAAACTCATTCGGGTATAAAGTACGCCTTGAACAGAGGATTAAGTCTTTTGGAAGCGGAACATAATGAGATGGCCGCAGGAGACAGAAATAAAACCTTGATTCAAAACGAAACTATTATCTTAAAAAGAGAGTGTAGAAGCAAGGAATTTTTTTAACAATTGAGATATTTCAAATGTTTAAAAAGGAAATCCTTAATTCAAACTTCTATACATATTATACGAGGAGATAGAAGAATGAAAACAAAAAAATTGAATGTCAAAAAAATTGCTTTAATTGGAATGTTAGGAGCGTTAGGTGGCATCTTAATGATGTTTAAAACACCACTACCATTTATGCCTCCTTTCATGGATTTTGATTTGGCTGCTTTACCAGAAATTATTGGTGGTTTCGCACTAGGCCCACTTGCAGCTGTGATGATTGTGGCAGTCAAACTCATTGTGAAATTAGCTATTTTAGGAACAAGTACAGCTTTTGTTGGAGAGCTTTCTAACTTTATTGTCAGCTGTACCTATGTTTTACCAGCTATCTGGATTTATGATCATCATAAAGAAAAGAAATCTGCTTTAAAAGGTATGCTAGTTGGGACAGTGATTTGTACATTAACAGCAGTGATATCTAATGTTTATATGATTATTCCATTTTATGTTAATATGATGGGATGGTCATTAGATACAATTATTCAGATGTGTCATGCTGCTTGTCCATTAGTCGATAATATCTGGACACTTGCATTATTTGGTGTTGTTCCATTTAATTTGATTAAATGTGGAGTTACATCAGTGATTACATTTATTGTCTATAAGAAAATCAGTACACCATTAAAACAATTCGCCAGAGAATAGGGGTGCACCTATGAAATCCAAAAAAATAACAACTGTAGGTATTCTTTGTGCACTGGCTATGATTTTAAATCTCTTTGCCTTTATTCCACTTGTTCCGACAGTGACATGGTTAACTTATGACCCTAAAGATATTATTATCGTTATTGGAGGATTTATCTATGGACCAGCAACATCACTCATTATGAGTGGGATCTGTTCTGTATTGGAAATTATGATCAAAGGT
>CALVFK010000196.1 GCA_944326805.1 uncultured Massilimicrobiota sp.
TAAAGAAAGATGGAGATGGTAATGTATATTACTTTATGAAAATAAATGGTACATATATAGAAGTAGCTCATGAGGTGTTTAATGTTTTTTATGTATCTTATAAGAAACAATTAAGAGATATACAAAAGGATATCAATTATAAGTTGATGAGTTTAGATAATAAACTTAACGATAATATGAAATATGTGGATATGATTGTTGATGAAGTGGATCATTATGAACAAATAAAAATAAATGATGAAGTTGATCTTATTCTTCATATCATCGATAGTCTACCAGAAGATGAAAAAAACCTCATAACCAATCTTCTTTTAAAGGAAAAAACAGAAAGAGAATTATCAAGAGAACTCGATGTTCCCTATTCAACAATCCATAAAAGAAAGAACAATATAATAAAAAAGATAAAATAATAATTAAAAAGGTAAGTAAGAGCCAAAAACGCGTCCCTTTAATAAGTGAGGGGAGAATAAGTTTGCCTCTCATAAGAACATTGAAAATTGAATCATCTAAATTAATACGTTACTTTCTGTTAAGCACGTTGATGACTTCGCCGAGATTTCTTTTTTATTATTTATATTTTCGAATTTAAAAAAGTTGTAAGTTTGAAAAGTTGAAAACTTGAAAAAAGAATAGCGATAAAAAGTTGATCATAAAAGAACATTAGCAAGTTCTTTGCGATGATGCAGAAAGGAAAATAATGATACTTCATCTATGAATGGTCGAACGTGATCAAACCGTCGCAACCTGAATAGGTGTTTCTCTGATAGAACGAGGAAACGTGAAATGCGTATGTCTTATGCGAAAAAGAGTTAATTCAGATAACGGTAAGTCTACAAATTGAAAATGAATGTATTTTGTAGCATAAATAAGATATAAGAGAAGTCGCGATCTTGAAATATCAAGAATTATTCATGATCCACGAGAAAAATAGTTAGAACTTATTTGACGAACCATTAACCTTGGGGTAGTCAATCCTCGTATAACAGAGTGGTTAACTGTCGATAAATCTAATATTTTGGGGCTTTTGTATACCATTGATGATAAAATTAAATAATTTTATTATGAATGTGTAATTTATGCTTGACAAAGGTCACTTCATAACAGAAAGGACTATCTTTATTGTGAGAATGAAATATATAAACAGTTAATAAAAATGAAGAGAGGTTTTAAATATTATGAACAGCAAAAAGAAAGTTATTGATAAGGAATTTAAATTAAACGCAGTCAAATACAAAGAAGAACATCCTGATCTGACATGTGATGAGGTTGCATCAAATCTTGGCATATCTACAAGTTCTCTTTATAGATGGGTTAATGCCTATGCATCCGCTGATACTGATAAATCCAATGTTTTTAGAGGTTCAGGAAACTATTCAAGCGATGATGCCAAGGAAATTGCACGCTTGAAAAAAGAAAACAGGGACCTTAAGGATGCCGTTGAAATATTAAAAAAGCTATGAACATTCTCAACAGCCAGTAGCTGTCATTTATCAGGCAATAAAAGAATATGTTCAACAGAACATGGAAATAAGAGTGATTTCAATAAAGGCAATATGCAAGATTATTGGCATATCTCGAAGTGGCTTTACCAGCTGGCTACACCACAAGAAATCAAATCAGCAAAGAAAAAAGGAGAAAATCATGAAGATGATCAGGGACATTTATAAAAAAAGCAAGGAAGTATATGGAGCACCAAAAATAACACATATTCTCAGAAAAGAAGGTCTAAAGATATCACAGAAGACAGTTAGCAATTATATGCGTGAAATGGGCATAAAGGCGTGCTATATTAATCCAAAGACAAGGACAACAATATCAAAAAATTTTAGCAACAAACTCAAGAGTATCCTTAAAAGAGATTTTAATCCTGAAAGACCTGATGCAGCATGGTGTACAGATATTACGTATATATGGACATATACAGATGGATTTGTCTATTTGACAAGCATAATGGATCTATATTCAAGAAAGATCATAGCATGGGTACTTACAAAGAACATGAAGGCATCATCGGTGCTGGAGGTCATAAAAATCGCCAAGAAGCGAAGAAATGTGGAAAATCCGCTTGTCATACATAGCAATCGTGGTATACAGTTCACATGTGAAGAATACAAGGAATTGACAAAAGATTTAAAACGAAGCTATTCAAAAAAAGGAATGCCATGGGATAATGCATGCACAGAATCATTTAATGCATTGTTGAAAAGGGAGTGGATCAACAGATATAAAATATGGGATTATGCACAAGCGAAGCGACTTGTGTTTGAATATATAGAAACATTTTATACTACTGTGAAAATACATGGACATTGTCAATACATGAGTCCCAATTCATATGAAAAAGAATATTACAATCATCAAATAAAAATCATGCAAAGTTAATAAATTCTCAATTTAACTGGCACTTTTTCTTGACATAGTACCACTATGAAAGATGATTTCAAGAATATTAATAAATATATAGAAACAAGACAACCGGCAACCTATCAGGATTTCATTGCTTATGTTAAACCACTCATGAATAGTAGACAAAAAGAAAAACTAAGAAAGTTATTGAATTTTCATTTTAAAAATCACTCAAAATATAGATTAAGTAAAAAAGATTAAAACAATTAGAAATAGTAATTCAACAAAGAGCAGCTTCTTTTTTGGATTAAGCTGAATTTCTTGAGAGGAAATGTAGGTATGTTTGATACTCATTTCAAATTTAATATGCAGTGTAGATGTCATTATCATTTTGATTTTCATTTACTTAAAAAGTCTATTTATATTATATGTTATCCTATTAAAATAGAGATATCTGTTCTATAAATAGACTATTTTTATTTTGAATTATGTAATATAAAGTTTATATGTATATCCCACATTGATTATATTGATATAATAAAGGAGAATAATGACCTTGTGATAATATATCTGTTTTTACGCCTAATATAGTATGATTGTTTATTCCGTTAATACATTGAATAAGATTAATAATTTCATTAGAAAAAATAGGATATGTATTATGTGCTGGATAAATAGTAATGTCCTTATTCTTAAAAAGATTATCAAGCATTAAAAGAGATTGAAGATACTGATTCAAATCTCTATTGACTCCAAACATATAAATAGGACCATATGATATTGTATCTCCAGAAAATAGAATATGATTTTCTTGATCATATAGGCATATCGAACCGGGCGTATGTCCAGGTGAATGAATAACATGAAATTGTTGATTT
>CALVFK010000197.1 GCA_944326805.1 uncultured Massilimicrobiota sp.
TGGAGCTGGCAAATGAAGAATGTTGTTTTGAATTAGGCTCAATCTGTGTAGATTATGTTCGTATGCATAAAGATGAACAAGAAATAGCATTAATGCGTCAATCAAGTTTACTCAATGATCAGGCAATTGATCAGGTGATTCAATTATGTGCTCAAGGAGATTTAACAGAAAAAGAAGTTGCTAAGCAGCTGGATGGTATTTTCCAGTCATTAGGATGCAGCGGTAATTCTTTTGAACCTATTGTTGGATATGGTGCCAATGGCGCTGATGGACATCATGGTTGTGATGACTCCACATTAAAACCTGGTGACAGCATTGTTATTGACATGGGTGGACTGTATCAAGGATATTGCAGTGATATGACGAGAACAGTCTTTTATAAAGAGGTTTCTGATAAACAAAGAGAAGTCTATGAATTAGTTAAAAAAGCAAATGAAGCTGCTGAAGCGATGATTAAACCGGGTGTCAGATTATGTGATATTGATAAGACAGCCAGAGATATCATTAGTGAAGCCGGATATGGACCAAACTTTAATCATCGTTTAGGACATTTTATTGGTAGAGATGTTCATGAATATGGTGATGTTTCAGCATCGTTTGATATACCTGTA
Organism: uncultured Massilimicrobiota sp.; assembly: GCA_944326805.1. GTDB lineage: Bacteria > Bacillota_I > Bacilli_A > Erysipelotrichales > Coprobacillaceae > Allocoprobacillus. The sequence continues at coordinate 612 of CALVFK010000197.1, forward strand.
GAACCAGGAATGATTTTTTCAATTGAACCGGGTATCTATATTCAAGGTGAATTTGGTGTTAGAATTGAAGATTTGGTTTTGGTTACAGAAGATGGTTGTGAAGTTTTAAATCATTATCCAAAAGATTTAATGATTATTGGTTAGGGTGAAAAAGCTCTAACCTTTTTGTTTACTAAAAATGTTAATAAGAGTGGTAATTATGTCGCTTATATTGTTTGATAAGATGTAAAAAGATAGAATAAATACAAGGGAGGGAAAACATTGAAAATCACAAAAATATTATTATGTATCTTATCTGCTATAGTTATTACCGGGTGTCAATCTTCTTTACAGGACCATCAAAAAGAAACGCCCACTTCTACAAAATATGAAGAAATCATCAAAGAGACAACAAACGAAAAAGAAGAGATTTTAGCAGTTATAGATTATCTTAATCAAAATACGACATCAGTATTACGTTTAGTTACAGATACATCAGTAGATGGTCGTGAAATGGGAAAAGGTCAGACACAATTATGGAAAAAAGAAAATCAAATTTATACTTTTACACAATATAAAGGTGTTGATAATGATCAAAAGATATTATTAGGAGAAAAATATCAGGAAGCTGGTATTGTTTATAAAGGGCAATTTTCACAGCAAGATACTAACTATAGAACAATGGAAAACACAAATAAAAGATTTTTTACTAATGATTTTGATAATTTAACTGTTACCAAACAAAATGATAACGATAATAACGTTGTTTATCATTTGGAATCAACGACAACTTATATGGCTAATATTGAAATGGGTGTTGAAGAAAAACTAGGAATTCTTGTTCAAGATATGACGATTAACAGTGATGGTCAAATTATTTCAAATCTTATCAAGGTTTTGGATATAGAAACCAGTGAGCAAGCAGATAACATTTATACTATCAACTATACTTATTCTCATTATAATGAAGACGTGTCGATAGATGAAGAAAGTATTCATCAATCTATTCAAAGTGTTCAAGGAAAAAAATCTAGTGATGTTCAAGGCTTTGTTGAATTTTAAAAGCTATTCAATGGGAATAGCTTTTAATGTTATATTGATTTGTAGTGTTTGATTATGTGATTGAATATCCATCATGCCATGATATTTATTGAGAATTTGTTGAACGATTTGTAAGCCTAATCCATGTTCTTGTTTATTCTTTTTGGTTGTTAGAAAATGAGGGGAAGATTGCTGATAATGATTAGATATTTGAATAATCAGATAATCGTTATAACAATGAGAATGAATGTCAATGAACCTTTTTTCTTTATCTGATAAAAGTGATGCTTCAATAGCGTTATCTAATAAATTGGTATATAACGAAATTAAATCGATTGGTTCAATGGATAGTTGTTGAGGCACATAAACATGAATGTGAAAGGGTATATCATATTCTCTTGTGATAATGGATTTATTATATAGTATGGCATCAATCATCTGATTTTCACAATAATGATTTTGATAGAGATTGGTATGTTGATGCATAAGTTTTTCAGCGAAACTTCTCATTTCTTTTGGAGGAATGGTTTCTAAAGATTGATTTTGGAGTTGTTGAAAAATATCTTGGGATATTTTTTTCATTAAGCGATGATTTTCTTTTTGAATGGATTCATGTTCACGTTGGATTTGGAACTGTTTTTCATAAAGAATTTTTTGAGCATCTATTAAAGCTGTTTCTTGAAGATATGTATATATTTTAAGATAGATATAAAAGGAAACAATATTGAAAAAGATAATCAAGATAAAAAGAAATATGGAGTAGGTGGATTGTAAAAACAAAGAAAGCATCATAATGATAATCAGACATTCATTCAAGATAAATAAGGGAATAATGTATTTTTTATTTTTGTGTATTTTCATATGAATCGTCCTTTTTATAAAGTCTTTGATAAGTTTCAATATAATTGATAATGTCATGGCGTAATCTTTGGTATTCTAATTGTTGGTAATGTCTAGTTGTTTCAAAACATTGTTTTTGGTATTCGTCTAAAAGGTTTTGAATAAGCCATTTATTTTTGAGTTCAGTATATATCTTTTGAAGTTTAATGATAGAAAGAACAAAAAGAATCAACATGATAAGAAAAGAAATGAAAATAATCATATTAATTTGTGATATTGTAAGAGAGATATATTTAATATAATGCATATTCATAAAAATGCATGTAAAGACAGAAAATAAAATAAGTAAAGAAATAATCAGTAAGTATGAAAAATGCTCCGTTAAAAGATTGTGAATCTTTTTGTGATAAAAGATAAGAAATATTTTAATTTCAATAAAGAAAAATAAGTTTTGCATAGTAAAAGCGAGGGACCATGAGGACAATGAAAGATTGGAATCAATGAATACAGGAGCAATCAATGCTTCTCCAATGATGGATAAAATAAAGTTATAGATATAGATCATTAATAGACGTTTTAATGGTTTATGATATATGATATAACAAGTAGAAATAAAGATGGTTAATGAAACAATGTTTTTATAAATGAAATTTAAATAGAATAGATTAGACGAAATCAAAGACCCAATAATTGTCATACAAATAATAAGAATGATAT
>CALVFK010000198.1 GCA_944326805.1 uncultured Massilimicrobiota sp.
TAATATTGAACAAATTATAACAATTTGATGGTGATGATTTTATAAATATTTTTGTTTGTTGGATGTTTTATTGATAGAAATGGTGTAAAATGAGTATAAGGAGGATTTAGGAATATGAATAAAGAAATTTTGAATGAAGTTGTAGAGCTTACTCATGAATTATTGAAGACACCAACATGTTGTCAAGAATTAAAGGATGTTGCAAATGAATGGTTAAATGCTATTGGTAGTGAAAATGAAAAAGTAATGACTGAAAAGTATGTTGCTGAATTAAAGGAAGATATTATGCCTATCGAAAATTTAATTGCTTTTGCTGATTCTAAGGCTGGACAAGATTATTTTGGTGAAAAAACTGCAAAAGATATTGTAGTACATAGTAAGGAAATTCAAGCACAAGGGGCTCAATATTGTGATTGTCCAGCTTGTGCTATTGTTGAAAAGATTCTAAAGAAATGTGGAGAAATAAAATAAGCAAGTCGATTTGACTTGCTTATTTTGTAAGCATTTTTCTTGCTTGAATAATAATTGTTGGTAATAATGCAAAACCATAAATGATGAATAATTGTGTAAAAGAAATAGTATGAATCATGAATAATCCATGCATTGCAGGTACAAATAGGATGAAATGAAGTAATCCAAATCCAATAATAAAGGCTATAATACTTGAACGATTTGTAAAGAAACCAATTTTTGTAAGAGGTTGATGGCTACGACAATTAAAACCATGTAATAAACGGGCTAAACAAATTGTTGCAAAAGCCATTGTTGATGCTGTTAAAGGATCACCTTTTAATCCTGTTAAGTAAGCACACATTGTACATATAGCAATCACGATTCCTTCATAACTGATTTGTAAGAATGTTGTTTTATTTAAAATAGAATCATTTGCTTGACGAGGTTTTTCTCTTAAGACATCGTTACGACCAGCTTCCATTCCTATCGCAATAGCTGGTAGAGAATCAGTGATTAAGTTCATAAATAATAAATGTACTGGGAAAAATGGTGTTGGTAATAATAGTAAAGAAGCAATAAAGACACAAATAATTCCTGCAAAATTACCAGATAATAAATAGTTAATAGCGTTTTTGATATTTCTATAAACATTACGCCCTGTAATAACAGCTTTCACAATTGTTGAGAAATTATCATCTGTTAAAATCATATTGGCAGCATCTTTAGATACTTCTGTTCCTGTAATTCCCATAGCAACACCAATATCACTTTGTTTTAAAGCAGGGGCATCATTGACACCATCACCAGTCATTGCGACAATATCACCACGTTTTTGCCATGCTTTGACAATACGAATTTTATGTTCAGGAGCAACACGGGCATAGACACTGATATGTGTTAATTTTTCATCCAGTTCTTCGTCACTCATTTGATTTAACTGTTGACCATCAATAGATAAATCGCCATCTTCATAGATACCAATCTTTTTAGCAATACTTCTTGCAGTCACAACATGGTCACCGGTAATCATAATCGGTTTAATACCAGCCATTTTACATTTTGCAACAGCATCAGCACTTTCAACTCTTGGTGGATCCATTAAAGAAACCAGACCGACAAATGTTAAGTTATTTTCATCATCTAAAGTGATTTCATCTTTTTGAAAATCTTTATATGCAAAACCTAATACACGTAAACCTTCATTGGCATAATTTTGATTTTGTTGTAGAATTTCATTTTTATAACGTTCAGTTAATGTTTCTTTATGTCCATTGATTAAAATAGTTGAACATCTTTGTAAGATAACATCTGGAGCTCCTTTTGTATAAAGATGGTGAAGTGATGAAACACTCATCAGTTTACGATCAGAATCAAAAGGTAATTCATTTTGTCGAATGGCTGAATTTTTAAATTCAGCATTGTTTTGAGTGTGCATATGCACTAAATCAATGAGAGCTAATTCTGTTGGATCACCAATTCTTTGATCACCATTGATAACTGCATTATTACATAATAAACAAGCTTTTAAAAGAACTTCATGATCATGTTGATGACTATCTAATTCATTGATTTCTAATAATTTTTGATTTAAATAAAGTGTTTGTGGTGTCATTTTGTTTTGTGTTAATGTTCCTGTTTTATCACTACAGATAACAGATACACAACCTAAACTTTCAACCGAATTTAAATTTTTAATAATTGCATTTTCTTTGACCATCTTTTGAGTACTCATTGATAATACAATCGTTACAATTGAACTTAGAGCTTCAGGAATGGCTGCAACAGCTAAAGCGACCGCAATCATTAAAGCATCTAATAATGATTCATGAGCTAGAAATAGATTTAATGCTAAAACAATAGCACAAATAATCATAATCGCAATAGATAATTTTCCACTAAAATCATCTAAACTCTTTTGTAAAGGTGTTTTACGATCTTTGGCTTCATTAAGCATAGATGCAATTTTTCCAATCTCTGTATCCATACCAATACTTGTGACAATATAACGACCTGTTCCATTTGTGACTAAGCTTCCAGAAAAAGCCATGTTTTTTTGATCACCCACAATGACTTCTTCATGAATCGTATCAATTGTTTTATCAACACTATCGACTTCACCTGTCAATGCACTTTCATTAATCTGTAAAGATGCTGATTCAATAATACGTCCATCACCACTGACAACATCTCCTGCTTCAATTTGAACAATATCACCAATTGTCAATTCATTAGAATTTAATTCACATAATTGTCCATCACGTAAAACTTTGACTTTAGGAATAGAAAGTTTCTTTAAACTTTCTAAAGACTTTTCAGCTTTTAATGTCTGAACAGTTCCTAAAATCGCATTGACAATAATCACTGCCACAATAACAAAAGTACTTTCCAGCTGTCCACTTAAACCAGAAATAATAGCTGCAATAATTAAAATAATAACGAGTAAATCTTGAAACTGTTTTAAGAAAATCAAAATTGGACTTTCTTTTTTCTTTTCAGCCAGTTCATTTTTTCCATACTTCGCTTGTCGAAGACTTGCTTCTTGTGAAGACAAACCTTCAACAGTCGTCTGGGTTTCTTTTAATGTTTCTTCAATACTTTTTTGATAATACATATTTTTTCCTCCATTCATCATCTTCAACAAACA
>CALVFK010000199.1 GCA_944326805.1 uncultured Massilimicrobiota sp.
CCTTCCAATCCTAAATCAATAATATGATCAGCAACTTTAATCACATCCAGATTATGTTCAATCACAATCACAGTATCGCCCTGATCAACAATACGATTTAAAACTTCAATTAAACGTGCCACATCATGACTATGTAAACCAGTCGTTGGTTCATCTAAAATATAGACCGTTTTTCCTGTAGCTTTCTTTTGTAATTCACTAGCCAGTTTGACACGCTGTGCTTCACCACCGGACAATGTTGTTGCACTTTGTCCTAATTTAATATAACCTAACCCTACATCATAGATTGTTTGTAATTTAGAACGAATACGAGGTAAATTATCAAAGAAAGACAATGAATCCTCAATCGTCATTTCCAAAACATCGTAGATTGTTTTATCCTTATATGTCACTTGTAAAGTTTCTTCATTATAACGCTTACCTCCACATTCCTCACATGGAACATAGACATCTGGTAAAAAGTGCATACTAATACGTTTGACCCCATCACCTTGACAAGCTTCACAACGCCCACCTTTCACGTTGAAAGAAAAACGTCCTTTATCGTATCCACGCATTTTTGCTTCTGGTGTCTTCGCAAACAATTCACGAATATCATCAAAGACACCTGTATAAGTCACTGGATTGGAACGTGGTGTACGTCCAATAGGATCCTGTGACACTTCAATCACTTTGTCTACATTTTCCAGTCCTAAGATTTCCCTATGCTTACCAGGCTTTTCTTTAGAATGATACAATTTGGCACGCATCGCTTTACATAAAATCTCATTAACCAATGTTGATTTTCCACTTCCTGAAACACCTGTCACACAAACAAATTTTCCTAATGGAAATTTCACATTGATATTTTTAAGGTTATTTTCCTTAGCTCCTTTGACTTCCACAAATAAGCCATTTCCCTTACGACGTTTTTGAGGAACTGGAATCTTATATTCACCTGAAAGATATTTTCCGGTAATAGAATTTGGATTTTTCATCACTTCTTCCGGTGTTCCTGCAGCCACAACTTCACCACCATGAACACCTGCCCCCGGACCAATATCAATAATATAATCAGAGGCACGCATCGTATCTTCATCATGTTCAACAACAAGAACACTATTACCTAAATCACGCATATTACAAAGCGTTTTAATTAACTTTTCATTATCTCGCTGATGTAAACCAATTGATGGTTCATCTAAGACATAAAGAACACCTGTTAAACGTGAACCAATCTGTGTTGCTAAACGAATACGCTGCGCTTCTCCCCCAGACAAACCACCTGCACGTCTGGATAAAGTCAAATATCCTAAACCAACATCATTTAAGAAAGTCAAACGATCTTTGATTTCTTTGATGATTAATCTGGCAATATTGGTTTCCGTTTCATTCAGTTTTAAATTTTGTACAAAGTCCAAAGCTTTTTCAATCGACATATCTGTAAATTCACTGATGTTTAAACCACCTACCTGAACACTTAAAACCTGTTCATTTAAACGTTTCCCTTGACATGTCGGACAAGTATGTTCAGCCATAAATGATGCATACCATTCTTTAGACCATGACGATGTTGTTTCCTCATAACGTCTTTGAATCAATGTTTTCACACCTTCAATAGGTTTGGTTGTTTTAGAAACATTGCCTGAACTTGATTGTAATGTATATGTAATAGGTTTATCAGAACCATATAAAATAATATCCAATTCTTTCTTACTAAAATCTTTAAGTGGTTTATCTAAATCAATATGATATTCTCGACATAAAACAAGAAATCTTTGCCATTCAATACGATCTGTCCCCACAGATGTCTTAAAATAACGTATTCCCCCTTGATTAATACTTAAAGACCAGTCTGGAATCAATAAATCATTATCCACTTCATTTTTGACACCAATTCCTTTACAATCCGGACAGGCTCCTAAAGGATTATTAAAAGAAAACAAACGTGGTTCTAATTTAGGGACACTAAATCCACAATAAGGACAAGCCAAATGTTGAGAAAATAATTTTTCACTCTTTTCATTTAAGTTTTCAACAATCACTTCTCCCCCAGTCAACTTTAAACCAGTTTCCAAAGAATCAGCCAAACGTGAACGATAACCTTCTTTTTTAACAATACGATCAACCACAACATCAATATTATGTTTTTTATTTTTATCCAAAACAATATCTTCATCTAAAAGACGCATTTCTCCATCCACTTTGACACGCAAAAATCCATCTTTAACAAGCTGTTCAAATAAATCCTTATGCGTTCCTTTTTGATTACGACACATTCTTGCCAGAACTTGTAATTTGGTCCCATCTTCATACTGATCAATGGTATCAACCATTTGTTTAATCGTCTGTGATTCAATCAAAACATGATGAGTTGGACAATACGCATGACCAACTCTGGCATAAAGGAGTCTTAAATAATCAAAAATCTCTGTTACTGTTCCAACTGTTGAACGTGGATTGTTAGAAGTTGTTTTCTGATCAATCGCAATGGCAGGAGATAGACCATCAATACTATCAACATCCGGTTTTTCAATTCCACCTAAAAATTGTCTGGCATAGGCACTTAAAGATTCTACATAGCGTCTTTGTCCTTCGGCATAAATTGTATCAAAGGCTAAAGAGGTTTTTCCACTTCCTGATAATCCTGTCATAATCACCAGTTGATCACGTGGAATTTCAACATTTATATTTTTTAAATTATTCACTCTTGCTCCTTTGATAATAATTTTATCTTTGTTCATACTTTTTCAAACTCCTTAATATCTTTTCCTTACTATAACCCTGCAATTGTAACTCATATGCTTCTTCCAGCATCTCTTTAAAACATTGATGATTACAAAAACCATATTCAATCAAATCATGACCATCTATCAAAGCAGGTATCGCCTGACACCCTAAGCGCTGTTGTTTATCCTGGATAAAAGACCAAAAGGCATCATATTGTTCCTGAGCCACTTTTCCTCTTCCTAACTTATCACAACAGCTCATATAAATCAAATCATTCATTGAAACTTTTCCATCAATTTTCTTTAATAATCTTAAATAAGATATATCTCTGGCACGATGACGTGACATATTCATTAAATGCATATGATACATAATCATCGTTGAAAT
>CALVFK010000200.1 GCA_944326805.1 uncultured Massilimicrobiota sp.
AAAATGTATGGAAAAGTAATTCAAATGTGTTATAATAAGACTATAAATTATTAAGGAGGAGTCAATAAGATGGCAGAAAAATTATCTTTTGTAGTTTCAGATCCAGTTGGATTACATGCTAGACCTGCAACTATCTTAGTAAACCAAGCTAGTAAATTCACTAGCAATATCAAATTATGTTACAATGGTAAAGAAGTTAATTTGAAGTCAATTATGGGTGTTATGTCTTTAGGTGTTCCTACTAAAGCTACTGTAGAAATCGTAGCTGAAGGTGACGATGAAAAAGACGTAATCGCTTCAATTGCTAAAGTTATTAAAGAACAAAAAGTTGCTGAATAATAGAAGGCTTCAAATACATGGGACTATACATTTTGTATAGTTCTTTTTTTATTTGACATGAAAATAAAAAGTGATACAATATATTTAGATAATTAGACAAATATCTAAATATTAAAGGAGGGAGAGATATGGGTGATGCATTTAAAGCGTTAAGTGATCCAACAAGAAGAAAAATCTTAGAATTATTACAGGATAAACCTTTAAATGCTGGAGAAATAGCAGATTGTTTCCAAATGACGAAACCATCTATATCACATCATTTATCTATTTTGAAATCAAGTGGTTTGATTATTGATGAAAGACAAGGACAGAATATTGTGTATAGTATTGATATGTCTGTTTTTCAAGAAGTTATGAAATGGTTTATGAATTTTATTGATATGGGGGATGAAAAATGAGAAAAAAGGTTTTTGATGGAGTCTTGTGGGGAGTGACTTTTCTTTTGGTAGTGACTGTCTTTTTGATGCCTGATACGGTGCCTATTCATTGGAATGCGAGCTGGCAGGTTGATAGCTATGGCAGTCGTTATATATATTTGATTCTGGTTTTTATACCAATAATAATCTACTATGGCATGTCGCTTACAAAATATATTGATCCTAAAAGAATGAATTTGGAAAAAAGAAAGAAAACATATCGCCTTTTTCAATATGGTTTAACAGTATTCTTTTTGATTCTTGTTGCTTTTTTTGAGTATTTGGCTTTCAATCCTCAATATGAAGGGGAACAGCTTCTTATATTGTTGTTAGCTTTTTTGTTGATAGGGATAGGAAATTATTTACCAAAAGTTCCACAAAATTATTTTTTAGGTGTCAAAACACCTTGGACATTGGCGAATGAATATGTCTGGAAGAAAACGCATAAAGTATGTGGATATATTTTTGTTGGTATTGGTGTTATCATAGCGGTGTGTGGTATATTTCATTTTCCATATAGCTATATTGTTTTGATAGTTAGTTTAGTGATCATGAGTATTGTTGTTTATGGTTATTCTTATTTTTTGTATAGGAAAAACTCACAAAATATTGACGAGGAGTAAATGTAAGGATAAAATAATAATATAAATAATATTAATAATTAATTGAAAGAGAGGATATCTTATGTTAAAGATTGAACATTTAACAAAAAAATATGATCAATTTAAAGCAGTGGATGATTTATCTTTGCATATAGAAAGAGGTCATATTTATGGTTTTATTGGTCATAATGGGGCTGGAAAAACAACAACATTAAAAGCAGTTGCGGGAATTATGCCTTTTGATGAAGGAGAAATTATCATTGATGGAAAGTCTATGAAAACGCATGCCTTAGAATGTAAGAAAATCATGGCTTATATTCCTGATAATCCTGATTTATATGAATATTTAACGGGTATTCAATATTTGAATTTTATTGCAGATGTTTACCAGGTATCAAAGGATGAAAGAGAAAAGCGTATCTCACAATATAGTGATATGTTTGATTTGACAAGCGACTTGGCGCAGCCTATTAGTGCTTATTCACATGGGATGAAACAAAAATTGGCGATTATTTCAGCTTTTATTCATCAACCACAATTGATTTTAATGGATGAACCATTTGTAGGATTAGATCCTAAAGCATCTCATTTATTAAAACAAATCATGCGTGATCATTGTGATCGAGGAGGTGCTATTTTCTTTTCGACACATGTTTTGGAAGTGGCTGAAAAGTTATGTGATCGTATTGCGATTATTAAACAAGGAAAATTGATTGTCAGTGGTAAGACTCAAGATGTGATTGGTGATGAATCACTTGAAGATGTTTTCTTGGAGTTGGAGGATGATGACAATGTTGATGACACTCATTAAGATTAGATTACAAGGTATTTTATTAAGACAAACGAAAAGTTCTAAGAAAAAAGGAAGCAGTATTGGAAAACTGGTATTATTTGGTTTATTGTTTGCATATATAGGTGTTGTCTTCATTGGTATGTTTGGGATGTTGTTTTATTCTTTGATTGAACCATTTTCGATGATGGGAATTGAATGGTTATACTTTGCTTTAATGGCATTGTTTATTGTTATGCTATGCTTTATAGGAAGTATCTTTTTAACGCATCATGAAATCTATGAAGCGAAAGATAATGAATTGTTATTAGCTATGCCAATTAAAAATAGTGATATCTTATTGAGTCGTGTATTTACAATTTTATTTTTAAATTATGTTTATGAATCTTTGATTGCGATACCGGCTTTCTATGTTTATATCACTCAGGTGGGTATGACACCAATTGAAATATTTATGTTTATGATTGTTGTGTTAACACTGCCATTGTTTGTTTTAGCATTATCTTGTTTATTTAGCTGGATTTTGGCTCATGTGCTTGTTAAAGTTCATCGTTTTAAAACGGTTATTTCTATTGTACTGTTTATTAGTTTCTTTGGTTTATATATGTATGTGGTGAATTCTTTAGAGACATATCTTGTGTGGCTTGTTGAAAATGGGAAGAGTATTGCTGAAGCAATTGAAAAAACAGTTTTTCCACTGTACCATTTAAGTATCGCTTTAACCAAAGGAAATATAGATAGTTTTGTGATTTACCTTATTTGTGCTTTATTACCATTTGTTGTTGTGATTTATCTACTATCAATGAACTTTACAAAGATGGCAACATCAAAACCTAAGATGAAAAAAGTTATTTATAAAGCAAAACCAATGAAACA
>CALVFK010000201.1 GCA_944326805.1 uncultured Massilimicrobiota sp.
AATTATCTTCAATTAGCACTATTTGGTACATACTCATATTTCCCTTATATATAATATCATTTCTCTCTCTATTTAATATATCCTTTATTTTTCGTTATTTGCAAATTAAAAAATTATTCTTTGTTAAAGAGCATATCTAATCTTGTTTGGATACAAAAAAAGCATAGTCATACCATTACAAAGAAAAAATTCTGTTATGATATGAAAACTATACTTTATGACTAACTAAATCTCATTTTAACAATGAGATTTCATCCTCATATCACGCCATTTGAAATTGATATTGCTTATTGGCATCATTTCTCTCATTAATAACATTATTTCTTAATGGTTTTTCATTTTTATTAAAATCCAAATACTTTTCTTCTCAATTCCTTATTTGCGATTAATCCCAAATATCCTCTTAACTTTAATCTTGCGGTATTCCATTTTTTGTTTCTAGACATAACACTCCAACTTTCAATAAGACGTCGTTTATATAAACGATCCCATTGATCATATTCCTTATTTTCTGATTTAAATATGACTCCACCCTGCTTATAAAGTTTTTTATTATAAATCATATCTTCAAATATTTTCCATAATATTAAATATCTTTGATCCTTCATATTTTCAATACTTTCTTCAAAAAAATCAGTAAATGCATATATTTGATAATAATTATTTTCAGCATAGTCAAGTATACCCATAATCCACGAAAGAGGATTTTCTATATCAATCGGATTTTGCATATATTGATTATATATTTCTTTTAATTCTAAAAACCAACTTTTAAGATAAAAAGGCATTGATCCAAACTGACTTTCTTTACAAAAATAAATCATATTTTCTGGATAAATATTAAATAAATCAGATAATTCATTAGCAGGAACAAAATCCACCATATAACTCATTGTTGAAGTAGTTACACGTTCATGATGATCTAAAAGCTGATATAATTTAAAAAATTCAATGCCATAAACCTCTGATATAGATTGAAGTGCTAAATTGGGAGAATTCATCAATGTCAATGATATTATAAAATTAGCCAAGTTATTTTCTTTTGGATATTCTTTATTTTGAAGATTTATAAACTGATTAATCATATGAATCAACGTTATAACTTGTTGTTTTTCTGCTTCTATACTAGCATCTTTATATTGTCGAACTGCTTCTCTATTTTTTTGTGCATAAAATATAAGTTCATCAACTTCCTCCTCATGTTCATCATCCACCTCATCTGCCATATGATCAATCCCATATTTTATAGCATGCATTTCAAACCACGATACAAATGGATCATATCCATATCTAAGACCTTTGTATATTAATAAATAAAAATGAAAATCTATATCATCATTTTTCACTAAATTCCATACTTTGATAGAATCCCAACTTTTCCAGGTATAGTGTTCATTAAACAAGAAATTAATCCAGGAAAGGCAATTTCTTTCATCATTAATTAATGGCTCATTATTTTCACAAACTACAAAATCACCATCACTATATAGACTTTCTAATACATATGCAGATTCCATAACAAAATTAAAATAACTCGTTCCTACCTTATTAGAATAAAGATAACAACCCTTTCCAATAAAACCCGCATTTTCTTGTGTATTATCTTCAAAATAATTATAGAAAAAATCTATATTTTGATTTTCATCATATTTCACTGGATTGATTGTGATAATTTTTTTACCAAATAATGATTGTATTTGTTGTTCCATCATACCTCCTTGACGAAACAGTGTTATCAATCTTTCTTTAAATTCTTCTTGTTTTTCCTTTGGTATACCTTGACTTTTATCAATAATATTAATAAATGTTCCCATAAACTCTCTCCTTTCATTTTTCATATATGATATATAAAAGTATAACACAAAGCAAATTATTTTTATACGCTAAAAGCAAATTTTATAATAAATATCTTTTATAGCTTTCTAATATTTGTTAATACTTCATCTATTTATAATATGTCCTCATTCTCTCACCGTCAATAATTCAGTTAATGTATCATCAAATAGAGTGAACATAATGCTATAGTTGAAGAGGAATCAAGTCATTTCCCACAATTCTATCGAATACATTTCATTTTCTGTCTTTTCTTACCAATGACAACACTACAAACAACTCATGATTTACTATAATTGATAATAAATCCCTATGTCTTGTTTATAATCAATTGAATTCACAGCTTACCTAGCACAACAATAAAAATGTGAAGCTCATAATCAAGCTCCACATTTATTTCCACAATATATCAAAATACAATTGATTCTGTTTTCTCCATGTAGCCTCGTTATGTCCACCATTTCTTTCAATATGTATATAACTTTGACCACCACGTTGTACAATTTGATCATTAAAATATTGAATGTTTTTTAAAAAATATTGTATTTGAGAAGTTTCAGCCGTTCCGAAACTCCAATAAACACGAGTATCTTGATAAAATTCATGCTTATTCATTTCTTCTTTTAACTGCTGAAAACATAGAGAAATAGATGGTGATAAACAAGCTGCTTTAGAAAAAAGAGAATTATAATGAATAACCGCATAAAATGCCATTAAACCACCCATTGAACTTCCACCAATACCAGTACATTCTCTAAAAGGAATAGTACGATATTTTTGATCAATCATTGGTTTTAAACTATTAACAACCCAATCCATATATATTTGTCCTTTCCCTTGAATAGGTCCAAAAAACCCATTTTGAACATCATAAGGACAATACTCATTTAATCTTTCATGACCTTCATGATTACATTCCATTCCAACAATAATAAACGGTTTATCATAGTGGTCTAAAAAATCTGAAAGCCCCCAAGATGTACCATAAGTTGCATCTTGATCATTATACAAATTATGTCCATCATACATATACATTACAGGATATCTTTCATCTGTTTCATAGTAATGTTTTGGTAAATAAACATGCATAGTACGCCATAATTGAAATGGCTCTATATAAACATCAAACTTTTCTATCATTCTATTCTCCTTTTTTTATTTTTTAGATTATC
>CALVFK010000202.1 GCA_944326805.1 uncultured Massilimicrobiota sp.
TCACATAATTCAATAATATGATATTCCTTCACCTTTTCCCATTTTTTAGCATCCAAAGCATGTAATAAATAAAAATCAACATAATCTACACCTAATCTTTGCAATTGTGATTCAAAGATATCTTTGGCTTCTTCTTGACTATGGACATTCCAAATAGGTAATTTTGTAGCCAGAGTATATTGGTTACGATCATATTTCTTTAAAACACGTCCTACAAAAGGTTCACTATCTCCATTATGATATGGATAAGCTGTATCAATATATGTAACTCCATGTGAAATAGCCATATCCAGCATTTCTTCTGCTTCTTTTTCTTCAATATTTCCATTTTCATCTAAAGGGAAACGCATACAACCAAAACCAAGTAATGATGATTCTATTCCTAACTTTTCAAATTGTCTTCTTTCCATACTTGACCTCCTCACTTTTTATCATTATAAATCACAAACTATAAGTTATTCAATACCAACTCACTGTCTTTCAAAACGATAAAGCGTATTTTTTGAAACATCTTTTTTTAAAGGAGAGGACAATGCGATAAGTTGAATATCACCCGGTACACGATATTCCATTTTTCTTACCAGATAACATCCATCACCTTTCATAATTCGATATTGAGGAATATACCCACCTTCTATGATTTCACCAGTTGATTCATTTTCCATCCATGTATCAGCTTCTACTTCTACATAAAAGTCATCTATTGTCCCTGCTTTCACAACTATCATATTGATTTGGTCTGTCAATTGATAAATACTATCAGAAGTTTTCCCAATATCTACTTGATAAGCTAATCGTGTAATCTCAAAAAAATCTTGTGACTGGGTTTCTACCTTTAATAAATAATTGGTGTTTTGAAATTTTTTTAAGGAAGCATCTTGTTTTAATAATGTTTTCATTTCATTGATTTGTTTCACAGCCTTTTCTTCCATATCATGATTGATTTGTTGTTGAACATCAGGATCTTCTTTATATGTTGTACAAAACAACTCTACAGGTATTTGATCTTCTACATTAACAATCGTTATCGTTCCTCCTGAAGCAATAAGTCCCTCATCATTTAAATCACAATTTTTATTTAGTGCAATAACATAACATGGTATACCATACTCATTTTTACATACAATAGCTGTTGTTCCAAACTGTTCAATTTGTGAAGATTCAAATGCCATTATTTGATTATGACTATGAATTTCTACTTTTCCATTATTAACACTGACTTCATAATTTTGATCTTGATTATCTTGCGTTATCCAATTTCCAGATAATGTTGATAAAACATAATAATATGATATACCATTTCCTCTATCGCCATAGGTCGCTATAAAAGCTTGTTGTTGATGATTATGATCATCATAACTGACAAGATTATTATCACCATTCAACCATAGCGTTGAAATATTTTCTCCTTGAGCATCATAGATGCCATTGGCTTTTCCAAAACATAAAAAAGTATAATGTAAATCTTTAAATTGTCCTGTTGTTTTATTTTGTTTAAGAATCAGTTGACTTGATAAATCTGGTGATAAAGAATAATAAGTATGATAGGGCGATAAACTACTTCCCACAACCCATAGAATAACAAAGATGATTCCTATTGATAAACTTCCAATGATGTAAGTCTGATGTGACCTTTGTTTCTTATCAATAAAGATGAAGATATATAGAGATATAATCATTCCTGCAACAACAATCCATTCTAAAGCATCAAAAAAATATTCAAAACCGATTCTTTTTAAAATAACAACATATCCTACTTCTAAACATGTTAGTAATACAAAAATAATCAAAGATATCATTTTTATCCATAATTGTATTTTCTCTTGATAAGAGATAGGAGCATGTATGCTTGTTGTAGATTGTTGTTGTATGTAGGACAAATCTTCATGTAAAATAAAGAGATTTTTATTTTGAATTTTTAAAACTATATAATCATTAAAATTCCATATATCTTGAATATCTTGATAGAAATATGATATTTTCTTTCCATCTTGAATATAATCAAATGATTGTTGATGTAGTTGATATTGAATATCTTTAGGCTTATAAAAATGTGTTTGTAATACCAGTTTGACTTTTAGACTTATTAAACACAATAAACCAAATATCATCATAACAAGTCCTATAATATCAAAATGGTGTTGTAAATAACGATTTAAAAGATAGATTGCATAACCTCCACAAATGAGTAAACATCCAACTAAAATTGTCATAATGAATAAAGGTTGTTGATTATAAATCATCTGTTGAAGATATGTTTTATACATAGATCGTTTTATTGTCATTGTTTGATAGTGATATGTAGGCATCTTTGTTTTTTCCAAACTATCCTCACCATTCAATAATTCATCTACTGTCACATCTAAAATTCTAGCCAACTCTTTTAATAATGAAATATCAGGCATACTTGTTCAGTTTCCCATTTTGAAACAGCTTTATTTGTAATAAGTAAAGCATCTGCTAATTGTTTTTGTGTCATCCCTTTTGCTTTACGTTTATATGCTATATATTGTCCTATTTTTTGACTATCCATTTTTATCCCTCCTGTCATCCATTATCCTATTTTTTAACATAATCACAACCAGTCAACGAGAGATTGACTCTCCTATGAGTAGAATTATAACATGTTTTTCATAATTTGATGATTATCTTCCATTTTTTTGAAAAAAGAGTAAAATAAAAAAGAGTATTGAGGAGGATAAATAAATGGAAAAATCAAAAGTTTATTATTGTGATATGCATACAGGAAGAATGAATTTGCCTGAAAAGTTAAAATATTTAATGAAAAAAGCTGGTTTTGAAAATATTGATTTTGAGGATAAATATGCTGCAGTCAAAATTCACTTTGGTGAACCCGGTAATTTGGCTTATTTAAGACCTAACTGGGCTAAAGTTGTTTGTGATTATGTGAAAGAATTAGGTGGAAAAGCTTTTTTAACAGATTGTAATACTCTATATGTTGGTGGTAGAAAAAATGCTTTAGACCATTT
>CALVFK010000203.1 GCA_944326805.1 uncultured Massilimicrobiota sp.
TCTCTCGAGTGCTCATCTATAATATCATCTATCCCTCCCCTTTGCAACCCTTTTTTGCATATTTTTTTAAAAAAGTTTATTTTCATTGATTTTATCATGGTTTTTTTATACAAAAAATCCTATCAACTGAAGTATTCCAGCTGATAGGACTTATTGTAAAATTATTAACGATTAGAAATTATTTAACTTTTTTATAAAGATCAATAAATTCTTGAGCTAAATCAATAACAACTAATGCAGTCATTAAATGATCTTGTGCGTGAACCATTAATAAATTTAATGGAGCTTTTTCTCCTCTAATTTCTGCTTGAATTAATTCAGTTTGTGCATGATGTGCTTCATTAACTGTTTCTTTAGCATTTTGTAATGATTCATCAGCCTTATCTAAATCTCCTGCTTTTGCATATTGAATAGCTTCAATTGCAGAGCTACGAGCACTACCACTGTTAACGATAAGGTTGATAACTACTTGTTCTTGTTCATCCATTTTCAATTTCTCCTTTAACAAACAAATTCAGAATTACTCTGTATATTTATTTTATCAAATCAACCCTATAATTTCAACTATAAAGATTAAAGAAAAGAAAAATGTTTAAGTGCTTTCAAAATCCCATCATTCTCAACTGTATCAGTTACATAATCAGCAACTTCTTTAGTCTTAATAGCAGCATTTCCCATTGCAATTCCCAAATTCACACGACTCAACATTTCAATATCATTATTTCCATCGCCGAATGCAATCGTATCATCCATCGTTTTGCCTAACGCATCAACCATTTTTTCAATACCTTTTGCCTTAGATTCACCTTTTAATGTCAAATCAAAAGACAATCCACTTTGATGTTGTTGAATATGAAAATATGGTGATAATGCACTTTGCATTGGTTCAATATCCTGATAAGAATTCAAAACAATCATACCAATATACGTTTCTATTTCGTTAATATCAAAAGTATCAACAATGACCTTATCCTTCATTCCCCAATTATTCTTAAATTCAATATGTCTAGGATTATTTTTATTCAACACATAAATATAGTCATTACCCTCAAAATAGTAAGCCAAATCCCTTTCAATACAAAACTCATGTGTCTTTTTCAATGCTTCTATTGAAACAACGCTTTTATAGATGGCTTTTTGCTCATATTCCACATAAGCTCCATTACAAGTTACATATCCACTAAATGGATAATCAATGACTCCATCTACAATAAAACATTTACATCTGCCTGTTGCTAAAAAGACAGCATGTCCTTTCTTTTTTAGAATATCCATAGCCTCACGAACTTTTTGAGGAATACTATAAATACCTTGACTACACTCAATCAGAGTTCCGTCTATGTCAAAGAAAAAAAGTTTTCCCATATTACACCTCCATACTTTTACATCATAACCTTTTTACAAAAAGGTGTAAATAAAAAAGGTATCAAGAAGATACCTTTTTTGCTTAATTATTCAATAACTTCAGTAACTGTTCCAGAAGCTACAGTTCTTCCACCTTCACGAATTGAGAATTTAGTACCATTTTCAAGTGCGATAGCATGGATTAATTCAACTGTTAATTCTACGTTATCTCCTGGCATAACCATTTCTACACCATCTGGTAATTCGATAACACCAGTAATGTCAGTAGTTCTGAAATAGAATTGTGGTCTATAGTTAGAGAAGAATGGTGTATGACGTCCACCTTCATCTTTTGATAAAACGTAAACTTGGCATACGAATTTTTTATGTGGATGTACTGAACCAGGTTTAGCTAATACTTGTCCACGTTGAATTTGATCTCTGTTGATACCTCTTAATAATACACCTACGTTATCTCCTGCTTCAGCGTAATCTAATAATTTACGGAACATTTCGATACCAGTAGCAACTGTATTTTGAGTTTCATGAATACCAACGATTTCGATTGGGTCATTTAATTTTAATTGTCCTCTTTCAACACGTCCTGTAGCAACAGTTCCACGTCCAGTGATTGTAAATACGTCTTCAACTGGCATTAAGAATGGTTTGTCAGTATCACGAGTTGGAGTAGGAATATAAGTATCTACAGCTTCCATTAATTCATGAATAGCTGGTACCCATTTTGGATCTCCTTCTAATGCTTTTAAAGCTGATCCACGAATAATTGGAGTATCATCTCCAGGGAATCCGTATTCATTTAATAATTCACGAACTTCCATTTCAACTAATTCGATTAATTCATCATCATCAACCATATCGCATTTATTTAAGAATACGATGATGTAAGGTACACCAACCTGACGAGATAATAAGATGTGTTCTCTAGTTTGTGGCATAGGTCCATCAGTAGCAGCTACTACTAAGATAGCACCGTCCATCTGAGCAGCACCAGTAATCATGTTTTTGATGTAGTCAGCATGACCTGGACAGTCAACGTGTGCATAGTGACGAGTTGCTGTTTGATATTCAACGTGTGCAGTGTTGATTGTGATACCACGTTCTTTTTCTTCAGGTGCAGCATCAATTGCAGCATAATCCATTGCTTTAGCATTTCCTTCTTGAGCTAAAACAGTTGTAATAGCTGCAGTTAAAGTTGTTTTACCATGGTCAACGTGACCAATTGTTCCAATATTAACATGCGCTTTAGAGCGGTCAAATTTTTCTTTAGCCATTTAAGCTTCCTCCTATATAAATTTCTTTAAATTTTTACATATACATTCTAAATGATTTAGTTGAAAAATGCAATACTTTTAGTGATTAATTATTTCCACCATTTTTCTTAATAATACTTTCAGCAATTGATTTAGGAACTGGTTCATAACGATCAAATTGCATA
This sequence comes from uncultured Massilimicrobiota sp., assembly GCA_944326805.1. Classification (GTDB taxonomy): domain Bacteria; phylum Bacillota_I; class Bacilli_A; order Erysipelotrichales; family Coprobacillaceae; genus Allocoprobacillus. Next base: position 2,801 of record CALVFK010000203.1, read on the forward strand.
GTATAGTTTCCACGACCTTGAGTGAATGATCTTAAGTCAGTAACATATCCAAACATTTCAGATAAAGGTACACTTGCTTGTACTAAAACAGCATTTCCTCTTTCTTCTTGTCCTTCAATCATACC
>CALVFK010000204.1 GCA_944326805.1 uncultured Massilimicrobiota sp.
CCTCGTAATGAAAAAGAAAAGTCATCATCTCCTTTATTTTTTAAAATATGATCATGACGATGAGCCAGTTCATAAATTTGCTGGATCAGCTGATAACTTGAGTCAGGCATGATTTTGAGTTCGTTTAAAGGGATTAACTGGTTATAAACTTTAATGGTTACAGGTTGCCCTGCAATAATGAAAATATCAGCTGCGTTTTTTTTGACAGCTTCTTGAAGTATATCTTGAATATTCATATAGTCCTCCTTTATAAAATATCCATACTTTGATCCATATCCCAGTCATCTAAAGGTACGACTTTCCAGGTTTGGATTTGATACAATGCTGTACCGGGATAAAGAATTTCTATTTCAACATAAAGTGAATTTTCATTGTTTTTTAATGTGTATGAAAAAAGATTTTGATTGATATGACTGTTAGGAATAATTTCTGTTAAAGATTGGATATGAGTAAAATAATCATCTTTATCGCGACTTGATTCATAACATTGATATAAATAGTTATCAATGGTTTCTAATGATTTTTCACCTTGACTGGTTATATGATAATACTGTTTGGTGTGAGTTATACTATGCTCAACAGCCTGTGCGTTAGATTTAGCACTTGATAGCGAGAGAATCGCAAAAGTCATGAAACATAAAATGACAAAAATAATCATCAAAGAAATAATACCGATGTTAAACTTTCTTGGTTTCATGAGGATACCTCCCATCTTCTTTGTTGATAATGATAGTACTCAATTGTATAGATTTCATGATTTTGATAGTAAATAGAAATTTTTAATAAATGATTTTGTTTATTGATTTTAGCTAGATAGGGGGAGTTTTCTTGAGAAGTCAATGTTCCTTGCTCATCAAAATATAATGGAGTATCATTATAAGAATGAACCTTTTCATTTTCAATAATAGAAGTAGCAATCAGTTGAGCTTGACTTTTTTGGACACTTTCGTCATTCAATATTTTTGCTTTGACAAAGATTTGTATACAAAGTCCTAATGCAAGTGAGAAAAACAAAATACCTACAATAAACTCCATCAGAAAAAGACTCGTTTGGTTATGTTTCATGATAGGCCTCCTATCAAAGCAATGTCTGCATGATATTTTTCTTGATTGTTTTCAACTGTAATAGTCAGAATATTTTGAGAAATATCAAAAGATACATCATCTACTTCCATAATTGTTTCCCCACGATTTTTATCAAATGATTGATCATCTTCAATCAAGAGTTCTTTCAATGCTTGTTTGTCATGATAAATATATGTTGTATAAGGAACATCCTGATAGATTTCATGAATACATAAAACAGGTTGATGATCGTATGTTTGAATTTCTATTTGATGTACTGATAAATTTTGTCGGACTTTTTGCTGGATATAATCAAGAATGGTATGTTGAGTATAGTTTTGTTCGAGGGTATCAACAGTCGATGAATAGACACGACTTCCAATAGAAATCAATGCCAGTGAACCCATGATAAATAAACTTAAAAGCAAAAGGACAAAAACAAAATCAATCGAATGATGTCTTTTCATGTCAATCCTCCTACTCTTTTATGATAATTGTTATTGAGGGCATCATATTACTGGCGACAACTTCATATTGAACATCAAACAGATCATGGTTATATATAATGTGATAATCAGATATAAGTTGTTCTAAAGATGCAGGGTATCTGCCCTCTAATGCATAACACTGCATAATTCCACGTTTTAAAGCTTTTTCCAGACTTTCTTTTTGATTTTCAAAAGTCTTTTGTGAAATAGACTGAAAACCGCTGATCATAAGGATACAAATGAAAAATGATGAAAGAATAGATAACCCATATTGGCGAATCAATTTCATTTATAGACTTGACATAATGCCTATAAGAGGCAACATGACACTTAATAGAATAATACCAACAAAGAGTGATAAAATAATAACCAATGTTGGCTCAATAATACTGATAAGGTGTTCTATTCTTTCACTTGTTTCCTGATTATAATGATCAGCAATGTTTTTCATAATGACATCCATATGTCCAGTGTGATAACCTAATTTTAATAATCTGGCATACATGCCTGTTAAAACATGACTGCTTACAAAAGCATCAACGATATCTGTTTGTTTTAACATATTTTCTGCCTGATCAATATGTTTTTTTAAATCCGGGTGTTGGACTAATGCTTTAGACATCTGTAAACTTTGATCAATATCTAAACCACTGCTTAAGGCAATTGACATAGCACTTGTAAATTGAGATAAAGCCATTTTTAAGGTAATGCTACGGGTTGGATAAAAACGTGTTAAGAAATGATAAAGTCTTTTTTGACCTTGAGAACTTTTTATGAAATAGAGAATACATAGAATAATGACAATAAGAATTCCAATGAAGATATAAGAATAAGTTGAAAGTGTCATGCCTAGCTGCAACACCATCTGTGAAAATCCAGTCATTGTACTCCCTAATTGGATAAATACCTGATTGAAAATAGGCAATACTTGCGTGATTAAAACAATAACCACAACAAACATCATCACAATCATGATGATAGGATAAGAAATAGCGCTTTTGATGTTCTGACTTGTTTCATGTAATCGCTGATAGTGAATAGCCAGGGCATGCATGACTTCTTCTAAACGACCTGATATTTCTCCAATTTTAACCATGTTTAATAAATATTCAGGAAAAACACCTGATGTTTCAAGGGCTTCATAAAAAGGTTGACCCACACTGAGTTCGTTTTCGATTGTTGTTAAAATAGTTTTCATTTTTTCATCGTTTTGGTCTTCGTTCATAATGACGATGCCTTCATAAGGTGAAATACCAGCATGAAGAATCAATTCTACTTGTGATGTGAAAACAGCAATTTCATGATTTGTCAATAGATTTTGTTGCATATATTAGCCTCCTTAATACAGGTATTTTGTTGTATA
>CALVFK010000205.1 GCA_944326805.1 uncultured Massilimicrobiota sp.
ACAGTTGTACGAATACCCGGTCCATCATGAATACTAAATTTTTGAATGTTAAAAATGATACCTTTTGTCATAATTTCTCTCCTTTGAATATATGTTAACATATATATTGATGATAGTAAATAAAAAGTTTCATATGAAAGATGTTGCTGTTTTGTTTAAATAAATATTGACTTTAAATAAATATATGATAATATATATTTGAAAATGAAATATAAAAACTTTCAAATGAAATAAAAAGGAGAAGAAAGATGAAGAATGTAGAACATTTTGGTGATTTAACACCACGTATGAGTCATTTTAGAGAAGCAGTGCTTGATAAGAAACCTTATATTGATGCCCAACGTGCATTGCTTGTCACAGAGGCTTATGAAAAGTATAAAAATCAGACACCGGTTATGAAACGTGCCTATATGTTAAAGAATATATTGGAAAAGATGTCTATTTATATTGAAGATGAAACTTTGATTGTTGGTAATCAGGCATCTTCTAATAAAGATGCGCCTATTTTTCCTGAATATACAATGAAATTTGTTATTGAGGAATTGGACACTTTTGAAAAAAGAGACGGTGATGTTTTCTATATTACAGAAGAAACAAAAGAAGCATTAAAAAGGATTGCACCATTTTGGGAAAATAATAATTTAAGAGCAAAAGGAGAAGCTTTACTTCCTGAAGAAGTCAGTGTTTTTATGGAAACGGGATTTTTTGGGATGGAAGGAAAATTAAACTCTGGAGATGCACATTTAGCTGTTGATTATCAAAAAGTTCTGGAAATAGGATTAAAAGGTTATGAAGAAAGAGTTTTAGGTATTCTTGATGATTTGGACTTATGTGTTCCTGAAAATCTTAATAAGTATCAATTCTATAAAGCTGTATTGATTGTAATTGAAGCTGTGAGAACTTTTGCCAATCGTTTTAGTCTTTTAGCGAAAGAAAAAGCTCAAAAAGAAACAGGAAAAAGAAAAGAAGAATTATTAGAAATCAGTCGTATTTGTGCAAAAGTTCCATATCAACCTGCTCAAACATTTCATGAAGCGATTCAATCTGTATGGTTTATTCAATTAATTTTACAGATTGAATCTAATGGACATTCTTTATCTTATGGACGTTTTGACCAATATATGTATCCTTATTTAAAACATGATTTAGATAATCACATGATTAATGAAGATGAAGCTGTTGAATTACTGACAAATTTATGGATCAAAACATTAACGATTAATAAAGTCCGTAGTCAAGCTCATACATTTTCAAGTGCTGGAAGTCCAATGTATCAAAATGTGACTATTGGAGGACAGACCCCAGATCAAAAAGATGCTGTGAATAAACTTTCATTTTTAGTTTTAAAATCAGTAGCTCAAACAAGATTACCACAACCTAATCTGACAGTCAGATATCATGCGCATATCAATCAGGATTTCTTTGATGAAGCGATTGAAGTTATGAAACTAGGAACAGGGATGCCAGCATTTAATAATGATGAAGTTATTATTCCATCATTTATTGAAAAAGGTGTCAAAGAAGAAGATGCTTATAATTATTCTGCAATTGGATGTGTCGAAACAGCTGTTCCAGGAAAATGGGGTTATCGCTGTACAGGAATGAGTTATATGAATTTCCCAAGAATTTTATTGATTGCGATGAATAATGGTGTAGATATGACTTCTGGTAAACGTTTTGTGAAGGAATGTGGATATTTTACAGAAATGGAAACATATGATGATTTGATGAAAGCATGGGATCAAGTCGTCAGAGAATTAACACGCATGAGCGTCATTGTTGAAAATGCGATTGATTTGGCTTCTGAAAGAGATGTTCCAGATGTCTTATGTTCTACCTTAACAGAAGATTGTATTGGTAGAGGAAAGACAATCAAAGAAGGTGGAGCTGTCTATGATTTTATTTCTGGATTACAGGTAGGTATTGCGAATATGGCAGATAGTTTAGCAGCCATTAAAAAACTGGTTTATGAAGAAAAGAAAATCACAAGAGAACAATTATGGGATGCAATTGTTCATGATTTTGCAGGTGAACAAGGACAAAAGATTCAACACATGTTAATCAATGATGCTCCTAAATATGGTAATGATAATGATGATGTTGATCAACTTGTTGTAGATGCATATGCTTCATATATTGATGAAATGAAAAAATATCCTAATACAAGATATGGTAGAGGACCAATTGGTGGTATTCGTTATGCGGGAACATCTTCTATTTCAGCAAATGTTGGACAAGGTTTTGGAACAATGGCGACACCAGATGGAAGACATGCCAAAACACCATTGGCTGAAGGATGTTCACCTGCTCATAGTTGCGATAAAAGTGGACCAACAGCTGTCTTTAAATCAGTATCAAAACTACCAACCCATGAAATTACAGGTGGTGTTTTATTGAATCAGAAAGTGACACCACAAATGTTATCAACTGAAGAAAATAAACAGAAACTAGAAATGATGATAAAAACATTCTTTAATCGTTTAGAAGGTTATCATGTTCAATATAATGTTGTATCTAGAGATACATTGATTGATGCTCAAAAACATCCTGAAAAACATAAAGATTTAATTGTTCGTGTAGCAGGTTATTCAGCATTCTTTAATGTTTTATCAAAAGCAACACAAGATGATATTATCGAAAGAACAGAACAAACATTGTAGGAGGAAAAGAAAATGGAATTGATTATTGATACAGTAGATTTAAATGAAATAAAAGAAGCAGTAGACTATATGCCAATTGTTGGTGTAACAAGTAATCCTTCCATAGTGAAAAAGACAAATCCAAAGGATTTCTTTGAACATATGCGAACAATCAGAAAAATCATAGGAGAAGATAGAAGTCTGCATATTCAAGTGATTTCTAAAGATTGTGACAGTATGGTAAAGGAAGCACATAGAATCCTAGAAGA
>CALVFK010000206.1 GCA_944326805.1 uncultured Massilimicrobiota sp.
ATGATCTTTCTTTATCCTTTATTAGAAATATTAAATACTCCTTTAGATATTATTCAAGAAGCATATAGTTATATTTCAGTGATTGTTCTCTTTATTTTTGTTATGTTTGCTTATAATTTATGTGCGGGTTTAATGAGAGCTATTGGTAATAGTGTCATGCCTCTTGTTTTTCTTATTGTTTCATCCTTGTTAAATGTTATTTTAGATATTTTGTTTATTACCCAATTTCATATGGGTATTCAAGGAGCAGCTGTTGCGACAGTGGTTTCTCAAGGTGTATCAGTAGTATTGTGTATCATTTATATTTTCAAAAAAACACAAATTCTATTACCATCAAAGAAACATTTTCAGATAGATGAAGAGTTGTATAAAGAATTATTAGGGCAAGGATTTTCAATGGGATTTATGAGCAGTATTGTTTCTGCAGGATCTGTCATTTTACAGTATGGTATTAACAATTTAGGATATCTCATTATTGCTGGACATACAGCTGCTAGAAAACTCTATATGTTTTTCAATATGCCTTTTACAGCGATGGCTTTAGGAATTTCTACATTTGTATCACAAAATAGAGGTGCTAATCAAAGAGAAAGAATTCAAAAGGCGATGAAATATGCGTATATCTATGATGTTATTATGGCAGCCATTGTCACAATGATTATTTTTATTTTTGGTTCATCGCTTGTGAAATTGATTTCTGGTTCAAGTGAAAGTGTTGTATTAGAAAATGGAACATTATATTTAATGATGGTTGGACCATTTTACGCTATATTAGGGATATTGATGCAAACACGTTATGCCTTGCAGGGACTAGGGCAAAAATTATTACCACTGATATCAAGTGTTATTGAATTTATTGGTAAAATTATCTTTGTTTTTGTTTTTATTCCACAATTCCAATATATAGCGGTAATCTTTTGTGAACCTGTTATCTGGTGTGTCATGTGTTTACAGTTAGTCTATTCATTATATACAAATCCTTATATGAAAGGACAACAAGAATAAAAAAATATCGAATTTACATAATGTAGATTCGATATTTTTTATAAGAGTTTAATGATTTCATCTTCAATTTCATAAGGTGTTACCAAAGGTTCAAATCTTTCAACGACATGCCCATTTTGATCAAGTAGAAACTTTGTAAAGTTCCATTCAATACGTTTAGATAATTCAGGTTTTTGATGCTCTTTTAAATATGTGTATACAGGAGATTCTTGAGGACCATTCACATCAATTTTGGCAAATTGTGGAAAACTCACACCATAAGTATCGGCACAAAAAGACATAATTTCTTCCATTGTGCCCGGAGCCTGTTCACCAAATTGGTTACATGGAAAATCAAGAATAGTAAATCCCTGCTCATGATATTTTTCATATAAATCTTCTAAATGATCATATTGTTCTGTAAACTCACATTCCGTAGCCGTATTGACAATGAGTAAAACATGTCCCTGATATTTTGATAATTTTATTTTTTGATTATGACTATCTAAGACTTCAATATCATATAAATTCATTTTCATCACCATTCATACTATAACAACTCATTAAAGAAAAGTCAAAAAAAGTGACTAAAGAAATCATGTTGGAATATATAAAGAAAAAAATGTTTCATTTTAATTTTTAATGAAATATTAACTTTCATTTTACGTGTTATTGATTTAGCTACATTAAAATTATGCTAAGATGTTCATGTCATTAAGATAAGGGAGGAAAAAGAGTATGAAAAAATCAATGACACAATCACAGAAATTAATGACTTTTGTTTTAAGTATGTCTTTATATGGATTATCAACTTTATTTACAGAGTTAATACCATCTTTTCAAATTGGTATCGTGGAATTATCAGTAGAATATTTTATTTTTATTCCACTTATCTTAGCTATGTTATTTGATCCATTGTCAGCAGCATTAGGTGCAGCGACAGGAGAATTGGTTTTTAGTGAAATCATGTTAGGGCAATTTGGTGGTTTAGGAGAACTTGAAAAGTTTTTAACTTTAACAATTGGTATTTATGTTGCTGGACGTCTTGTTAAAAATCCAAAAAGTATCAAGAGCGTTGCCATCGCTTCTATTTTAGCTGTTATTATTCAACAGTCACTGGGATGCATTGTTGATATTTTAAAAGTTCAGTTTGCTGTAGAAGATTTTGAAGCAGTTGCAGGTTTACCAGAATCAGTATTCTTTACAGAAGGTTTTGCTTGTTTAAATGATATTCTATTTTCAGGAATCTTATTTTCTTTATTACCATGTATGTATTTAGTTCCAAAACTTTATGGGAAAATTGAACCATTATTAGGTGTCGCACCTCGTGATGAAAATACTGTTGTGGGTGATGGAGAAAAAATGGGAATCAAAACATTTGTATTATGTGCTATTGCTTTTGTCGTTGCAATTGGCGGAGAATTTATGGCAGAAAACGGACTTGCCATTATAGATTGGGAAGCTGCATGGGCAGGAAATAGCACAGCTATGATTCTCAGTGGAGTGATTGCAGTGCTTGTTATTGTTCTTGCATTTTTGAAAATTAAAAATAGAAAAGAGGCAGCCATGTGATTGAGATCAATGATTTATCATTCACATATCCAGGAGCAAAGCAGCCAACATTAAAAAATATTCATTTAACAATTGAAAAAGGAGATTTTGTCGCAATTATTGGAAACAATGGTTGTGGCAAATCGACTTTATGTAAAACTCTAAATGGTTTGATTCCACGTTTTATTATGGGTGAACTGCAAGGGAAATTGTATTTTGATGGAAAAGATGCTTTAACTTTGGATATTAGTGAAATTGCTAAAAAAGTGGGTTATGTGTATCAAGATTTTGAAAATCAGATCGTATGTCCCACAGTCTATGAAGATGCTTCTTTTGCATGTATGAATTATGGATTGGAAAATTATTAAGACA
>CALVFK010000207.1 GCA_944326805.1 uncultured Massilimicrobiota sp.
CAATGTGTTGAAAATGCTCAAAGAATAGGGACAAATTTATTATCATTACAAGCCAAAAGACAACCTATAGCAGTAATGATGGATAAAAATATAGAAAGTTTAACAGCATTCTTTGGAGTTGTTTATAGTGGTAACTTTTATGTTGTGATTGATGCCTTTATGCCAGATGATCGTATTCAATCTATATTTGAAACTTTACATCCTATAGCATTGATTACGGAAAAACAATATGAACATAAAGCACAAAATTTACATCCTCAGGTTTTCATTTATGAAGATATGATGCAAACAGAAATAAATCATCATAAATTAAATAAAATCAGAAATCAAATGATTGATACTGATCCACTTTATGCTTTATTTACTTCTGGTTCTACAGGTGTTCCTAAGGGTGCAGTTGTATCACATCGAAATGTTATAAATTATGCTTCGTGGTTTAAAGAAACGTTTGATATTCATGAAGATACACAATTTGGCAGTCAGACACCATTTTATTTTAGTATGTCTGTTTCAGATGTATTTAGTACGATTATGGCTGGAGCTTCACTTCATATATTGCCTAAAAAATTGTTTTCTTTCCCTGTAAAGCTCATTGAATATATGAATGAAAAACAAGTCAATACTATTTACTGGGTTCCTTCAGCATTAGGAATTATAGCAAATATGAAAGTATTGGATTATATAAAATTAAATGATGTTCAAAAGGTTTTATTTGCTGGTGAAGTTATGCCAACTAAACATCTCAATTATTGGAAGAAACATCTTCCTCATGCTTTGTATGCAAATTTATTTGGACCAACAGAAACGACTGATATTTGTACATATTATATTGTTGATAGAGAATTTGAAGATGATGAAGTTTTACCGATTGGCAAAGCTTGTCAAAACTGTGATGTTTTCTTATTAGATGAAAAGAATCAAGAAGTCATAGATGATCGTGAAGGAGAACTTTGTGTTAGGGGATCGTTTTTAGCATTAGGTTATTACAACAATCCAGAAAAGACACAAGAAGTTTTTGTTCAAAATCCATTAAATCAAGCATATCCTGAAATCATTTATCGTACAGGAGATTTGGTGAAATATAATGAACGTGGTGAATTAATTTATATCACACGTAAAGATTTTCAGATTAAACATATGGGATATCGTATTGAACTAGGTGAAATTGAAGCAGCAGTTTATGCTTTATCAAAGATTCAAAGTTGTGCAGTTATTTATGATGAAAAAGAAGATAAGATTATTTTGATATATAGTGGTAAAATAACAGATCAAGAGATTATGGAAGGAATATCTCATAAATTACCACAATATATGTATCCTAATAAGATGATTCAGTTAAAGGTTATGCCTTTAAATCAAAATGGAAAAATAGATAGAAAATGGTTAAAAAATCATTATCATGAGGAGGAAAAATAAATGAATGAATTATTAGATATTTTAAAAGATTTAAAACCGGGTGTTGATTTTGAAAATGAAAAGAATTTAATTGATGATAGAATTTTAGATTCTTTGGATGTTATGAATTTAACGGTTGAACTCAATGATGCATTTGATATTGAAATTACACCTTTAGATATATTACCTGAAAACTTTCAATCAATAGAAACAATCTATCAGTTAATTACTCGTTTACAGGAAGATAATTAATGGCATATACAACATATATATATTTATTACTTTTTTTAGGAAGCACATTTTTACTTTATACTGTGTTTCCTAAAAAATATAAATGGATTGTTTTATTATCAGCAAGTTATCTTTATTACATTCTTGCAAGTCGTGTATGGATGATTATTTTTATATTACTGACAACTATTTCTATATACATAGGTGCTATATGGTTAGATAAAATTAATGATATATTTGTATCAGTCAAAAAGTCTTTAGATCGACAACAAAGAAAAGAATTAAAAGAGAAAATATTATGGCAAAAGAAATGTATTGTTATGTTTATATTGTTTATAAATCTAGGATTACTGATTTTCTTAAAATATTCAAACTTCTTAATAAGTTTACTTAATATCAGTATTTTAGAACAATTTCAAATTTCCATTCCACTCATGAAATTATTTTTACCACTAGGAATATCTTTTTACACATTACAAGCCATAAGTTATATAGTAGATGTTTATCGTGGGAAATATCATGCAGATGAATGTTTATCAAGAGTCGCTTTATACTTAGCGTTCTTTCCAACAATCGTAGAAGGACCTATAACAAGATATAACGAAGTAGCATATCAACTATATGAAGGTCATTCTTTTGATTATAAAAATTTTACTTTTGGATTACAGCTTATTTTATGGGGAATGTTTAAAAAGATTGTTATTGCTGATCGAGCAAATATGCTCGTTAATTATGTCTTTGATGATTATTTAAAGTTTTCAGGTTTAAGTGTAGTGATTGCGATTATTTTTTATACAATTCAATTATATACAGAGTTTTCCGGATGTATGGATATTGTTAGAGGAAGTGCTCAACTATTTAGTATTAGACTACCAGATAATTTTAGACAGCCATTCTTTGCGAAAAGTATCAATGAATTTTGGCAACGTTGGCATATAACATTAGGTTCATGGTTAAGAGATTATGTTTTTTATAGTGTATCTTTATCAGCACCATTTAAAAGATGGAGTCAGTTTGTTAAAAAACATGGCAATGAATATGTCAGTAAACTCTTACCAGCTTCAACAGCTCTATTTTTTGTTTGGATATGTAATGGATTATGGCATGGTGCCAGTATAAAATATGTCATGTATGGAATGTATTATTATCTATTGATGATGCTAGGTATGTATTTAGAACCTGTTTTTATGAAAATAAAAAATGCTTTCCATATTCAAAATCAAAATAAGTTTTTTCAAATCTTTTCTATTATAAGAACTATTTT
>CALVFK010000208.1 GCA_944326805.1 uncultured Massilimicrobiota sp.
TTCTACATAAAATGTGCAAAAATAGTGAATTGAAAATAAGTCAACAACAAGTTATAGTTAAAGTATAAGATAATTCATATATGAAAAATATCTTTAAAGAAAAAAGGAGGACTTATTTTATGAAAAAATTTTTAGGATTAATATTTGCAGGGGCAATGATTTTTGGAGGAGTAGGAACTGTCCAAGCATTGGATATTCAACCAAGAGGGCCACAATTGGACCCTGTAACAAGAAGTACAACAAAACCATGTTATTATAGAAATTCTGTTAAAATTTTTTCTTTAAAACATTCTGCAAGATTTGTGCCAAATAATTTGGGAACATCTTGTTCTGTACAAAATCATAAGGTTGATGCAGTTAACATTATTAATGGTGTCTATGGTGTTATTCTTCAAAAAGATGTATCTGATGATGGTTTTACAGCATACGGAAGAGCAACGAGTTATTACGTTTTAGATTTTTGCCAAGTAAATACTCAATTAGATTATTAAACATAGAGGGGTTGGCTCCTCTATGTTTAATATAAAAATCTAAAATTTTAATAATACATTTACGTTAGAAAGTGCATAATATCAAATAATTCAGTATAATAATAAGGAGAAAATATTAAAATTTATTGAGTGGTTAGTAGGAGAATAATATGTTAGAAATTAAAAATATAAATATCTCATTTCAAAGAAATATATTCAATAATACAAAAATTCAATTCTATGATTCTCATATACACGCTATTATTGGAAAGAGTGGATCAGGAAAAACAACATTTTTAAGAAGTATGATTCAAGATTTTCCTCAATTACAAATGGAAATGGTCTATAATAATCAAATCATCAATCAAAAGGATGATTTTGTAAAAGAACATATCGCATATGTTGATCAGTTGGGTAGTTATTTTCCTAATATGTCTATAAAACAACATTTTTCTTTTTATGCACAGATGAAAGATGAAAAGATAGAAGAAAGTGAAATAGAAAGATTTTTAAATCAAGTGAATTTACACCATATCAATATCAAGAAATCTCCAAGTGTATTGTCTATTGGTGAAAGAAAGAGGTTTTTGATTGCTTTAGCTTTGTATTGTGATAAGGACATTATCATTTTAGATGAACCAACAGCTTCTTTAGATAAAAAGAATATTATCCTATTGAAAGAAGTATTATTATCATTAAAAAATAAGATGATTATTTTAACCACACATACACCAGAAATCTTAGAGATATGTGATGTCATCTATAAGATAGAAAATCAACAATTTGAAATTGAGAAACAAGAAATACATGATCAAAATGAAATGACTGATAAGGTAAAGAAATATCATTTTTCACCTATCAAATATTTTCAATATAAAACTCCTATACAATGGATACAATTGTTTGGTTTAGTTATCTTGACTATATTTATACTATTACAAGTTAATAATACGATACAAACGACAGTTTCTACTTTTCATGGAAATCCAATACTATTAAATCAATCATCAAAAGAAATGCTATTTATAAGAAATAGACATGGAGATTTAAATATTGTATATGGAGCAGGATATGAACCTGAACTGGCTAAACCTTTTACTGAAGAAGAACTAAATCGTATAAAAGAAATAGAAGGTATAAAATCAATTTATACGTTTGATGTTTTACCGCTTTATCATAGAAATAATACAGTAGATGGACAAAATATGACAATTATAAAAAAAGATGGTAGTTCTAAATTATTAGATGTAGTAGATATGGGAAGTAGAGCACCAGCCATATTTCCTTATTATGATGATAATGATTTTAATAATCATGACGACGGAGTTTATATTAATCAATATCTATCTGAAGATTTTGATATACAAGAAGGAGATATAATCAAAGCAAAGTTTTATATTCCAAGTTTACAATATGATGTTAAAGAAACGAATGTTTATAAAAAAATTGCTTACACTTTAGAAGAATTAGAACTAAAAGTAACAAAAGTTTTAGATGAAGATGTTGGTTATAGTTCTATATCAACGAGTTATAATATTTTCATTCCCTATTGGCAATTAAATAAGATTTTAGATGAAGGGTTAAAAAATCAAAATCTTGTTGAGTCATCAAGTGTTTCAAGAGCTTCACAAAAAGTAGCTGCAAAGCCTTATTCTTCAAGTGAATATGTTATTTTTATTGACAAGGATAGACTATCTGAAATTTATTCTGAAATATTAGAATTAAATATTCATTATGATGTTTCATCTAGATATTTAGAACATTTGTCTGTAGCTGAAATTATGGTTGAATATCGTAATCATCAATTTTTGATGATGGGAGGAATTTGTGCTATTGGTTTAATTATCTTTTTAATTGTCCAATATTTTTTAATAAAATCAAGGATGAAAGAATTAAAAATGTTAATGAACATAGGTATTAATAAGAAAATGGTATATTTTAGTTTGGTATTTGATGTTATTGCTTATGGAATAATTTGTTTGGTTTTAGGGATACCAATTATTTATATAGTTTTAAATCAAAAAATTCTTTATACAGAAATGATACCATTTGTATCTGTAGGAATATGTTTTATGTTTTGCTTGATTAATGTTTGTATGATGAAATTTATATTTAGAAAACAAAATTAAATAGTAACTATTCTTAATGAATGTAGAAATAGTCAAAGCGAATGTGTTTTGACTATTTTAAACATAGGAAGAAGTAAAAGTATTATTTATGTTATAATAAGCTATATATGAATTTTAAGGAGAATAATATGTTAGAAATTAAAAATATAAATATCTCATTTCAAAGAAATATATTCAATAATGCAAAAATTCAATTCTATGATTCTCATATACACGCTATTATTGGAAAGAGTGGATCAGGAAAAACAACATTTTTAAGA
>CALVFK010000209.1 GCA_944326805.1 uncultured Massilimicrobiota sp.
AGAAAAGATTTATTTGATAAATTTGAACAGTTATCTTTTTCTTATTATGATCGTAATAATACTGGAGAAATGATGAGTAAGTTAATTAGTGATTTATTTGATATTTGTGAATTTGCTCATCATGGACCAGAAAATGTCTTTATATCATTACTTAAAATTATAGGTTCATTTATTTTATTAATGTATATTCATGTACCTTTAACAATCTTATTAATTCTTGTGACTTTATGTATGTTGTTATTTTCTTTAAAACAAAATAAAGCCATGCAGCAGACATTTATGGACAATCGTCGTAAAATTGCAGGGGTTAATGCATCTTTACAAGATACTTTAGCAGGAATTAGAGTTGTGAAATCATTCGCAAATGAAGATATTGAAAGACATAAATTTGCAAGAAGTAATGAAAGATTTTTACAAAGTAAGAAAAATAATTATCATTGTATGGGTAAATTCCAAGGTGGGAATAATTTCTTTCAAGGATTGCTTTATGTGACAATCTTAGTAGGTGGTGGATTCTTTATTGCTCAAGGATCATTAGAACCTATTGCTCTAGCAACCTATGCTTTATATATAAATATCTTTGTTACACCTATTGAGGTTTTAGTAGAATTTACAGAAATGCTTCAAAAAGGATATTCGGGATTTAAAAGATTTAATGAAGTTATGGAAACTCAAGTTGAAATAGAAGATGCACCTGATAGTCATGATTTGGTTAATGTGAAAGGTGTTATTGATTATAAAGATGTAAGCTTTGGATATGATGATGAAAAAGTATTAGATCATTTAAATATTCATATAGATTCTGGTAAATCAATTGCTTTAGTAGGTCCTTCAGGTGGAGGAAAAACAACAATATGTTCATTGTTACTTCGTTTTTATGATGTGACAGGTGGAAGTATTGAAATAGATGGACAGGATATTAGAAAATTAACTTTAAAATCATTACGTCAATCTATTGGTATTGTACAACAGGATGTTTATTTATTTACAGGGTCTATTAAGGAAAATATTTCTTATGGAAAACCAGATGCTAGTGATGAAGAAATTATAGAAGCAGCTAAAAAAGCGAATATTCATGATTTTATTATGAGTTTACCTGATGGTTATGATACATATGTTGGTGAAAGAGGAACACGTTTAAGTGGTGGACAAAAACAGCGTATTTCTATTGCGAGAATATTCTTAAAAGATCCAAAAATTCTCATTCTTGATGAAGCAACAAGTGCTTTAGATAATGAAAGTGAGCGTCATATTCAAAAGAGTTTAGAAGCATTATCAAAAAATCGTACTTGTATTACGATTGCTCATAGACTTTCCACAATTAGAAATGCTGATGAAATTATTGTGATCGGTAATAATGGTATTGTAGAAAGAGGAACACATCAATTCTTATTAAATAAAAATAACGTTTATGCAAAATATTATCGTTTACAATTTGAAGGGTTGGAAGAAAATGCTTAAAGAAGGGCAAACTGTTTATTTTATTATACAAGGTATTGTGATGAGTGGAACAGTTATGAATATAAAAGGAAATGAGAAATCTTATACTTTTGAAATTGAAGGATTTGGTAACTGTAGTGGACCTCATCAAATCTCATCTCAACAAATTCATTATTCTATTTTCTTAGATGAAAAAGAAGCTCAAAAATATAAAGATAATCCAGCCATGTATTTACAAAACTATTGTTAATGTTATTGAGGTTTTGACTTGTTTCAAAGTCAGAACCTTTTTACATATGATAAAATATTTTAATGACACAAGATTTTCATATTTTTATGTTATGTTTATAAATAACTAAGAAAGGAGAGTACATTTGAAAGATATATGAAAGAATTTTTTAAAAATAAAAGAAATGTTGTTAATGTATTTTATATATTCATAGTGATGTGCGTTTGTTTAACTTTAATGGGTATGTTATTTTCTCAAGATTCAAATTATTTTTTTCCTATTTATGCTAATGGATATGTTGCATGGTTTTGTTATATAGGAAGTGATTTATTTCTTGTATTAGCTATAGTTTTATGGGTAATATCATGGAAATGTCCTCATTGTGGTAAAAAATTATATAAACATTTCATTTCAAAATCATTAAATGAATGTCCTTATTGTCATAGAAAAAAGTATTTTGAAAAGACAAAACAAAAGCAATGAATCTTTTTTATAGAATCATTGCTTTTGTTTATAATTGTTAGTATTAAAAACAGAAATTATTCTGCCTTTGTTATAATACACTGTTTTTTATAGAAAGATATTCCATATCCTATGACATGTTCATACCCTTCTTCTATCAGTCCTTCGATATATTTCTGTCTGATAATCTGTTCACTGGCTTTGGCACTGTCAATTCTTAGTTCCTTGATACCAGATGAATGTTTACATTCTATAATCAGTGCTGTATCAAGAATGCTGTAAGGAAGTATTGCTATATCAAATCGTCCTTCTCCACTTTCCTTATTGGATTGAACTGTATAGCCATTAGCCTTTAAAAATCCTACCATAAAGCCATGATAGAAGTTTTCATAGTTATCATAATAACTGATGCTCTGCTGGAGAACATCCTGTAATAGTCGATTGGCTTTCATGACATCTTCCTGTATCAAAGCTTCTATAAATGATGAATCTCTTTTTCTTTGATAGCTGTCAAACCATTTCATGAAGATATCTTCATAGATATATTTGACTTCCTTATTAGGAATCACAAGTTCATAGGTATAAGGATGATCATTTTCAACCTTACTCTTGATTTTCAGATAGCCAGTAAACAGCAGAAAACTATACACATTGTCATTCATTGTCTGTATGCTATGAAAATCCATCTCTCGATATGTCAGTTCAGGAACAA
>CALVFK010000210.1 GCA_944326805.1 uncultured Massilimicrobiota sp.
TCATTTGTCGCATTCATATAATCATCATAGACATCAAGATATTCTTCATAATATTTATTCTGATATAAATCTTCATCGCTGACACGCCATTTTGTATTTTTATTTTTTAATAATTTATGCATACGCTGCGTTTGTTCATATCTGGAAATATGGAAAAAGAATTTAATTACAAGATAACCATTATCAACCAATGTTCTTTCAAACTTTTGAATACTTTTGATGCGTTGATGATATGTTTTTTTAGAAATGGTCTGATGCATGTATTGTTTTGTTAAATCATTCATCCAGCCATGATCATAAAAAGTGGCCATACCATTTTCTGGAATACGCAAGAAATAGCGATATAAAAAAGGACGACGCTGTTCATCTTCACTCATCTTATTCATCGTTTCAACATTATAAAAACGTGGATCCATATTTTGGATGACTTTTCCAAGTGTTGTCCCTATCCCCGATGCTCCCCATCCTTCAAACAGCACAATGACAGGTAATTTCTTTTCTTTCAATATCATCTGTTTTTTAGACAGCTCCAGTTTTGCATTTTCTAAACATTCTTCAATATCAGGTGCTATTTCAATTTGTTCAAACTTATAATCCTTTAACATAATTCTCCTCCTACCTACATAATGTTATTTTACCATTTTTATGTAAGCGTTTAAATAAAAAAGCCAATCAAAATAAAAATAATACCCACAACAGGTATTATTTTATCAATTGATATGTTCTTAAAAGTTGTTCAATCTCATAAGGATGAGGACAACCATTCTCTCCTAAATGAATAGCAGGTTTTGTTTTGCCATGAAAATCACTGCCACAAGTATATAAAATATTTAATGCTTTCGCTTTTTGATAAAAATAGTTATTTGTTTCTAGTGTATGATAACTTGAAAAACATTCCACACCATCTAATCCTAAAGCTATCATTTCATCAAATAATTCATATTTTCCTTTCAAATTATTACCCGGATGTGCCAGTACAGCTATACCACCATGACGATGAATTAATTGAATTGTATCTTCTAATGTAGGAAAATGAATGTCTGTATAACATGGCTTTCCCTGTGCATAATAATCCCAATAAAAGTTCACATAAGGATTATCACTACGTGAACCTCCTTCACGATAACATTTCAACAATTCATGATCTTGATATCTTGGGTCTTTCAACAATGCTTCTCCAAACATTTCTCCTGTATAAACACCATTATCAGATAAAGCATCAAGATGTTCCTTTTTCAAATCAAACCCTAAAGCATTAGTCAGTTCTAATTTTTTCATACTACAGGCTAATTCCTGCTTTTCAATACTTTCCCCTAATTGATTTAATGATGGATCATCATCAATACCATAACCAAGAACATGTAAATTGACACCTTGATAAGTACAGTCAATTTCAATGGCTGGAATATATGTTATGCCTAATGCTTGTGCCTGTTCTTTGGCTTCCTTATTCGCTTTGATCCAGTTATGATCAGCAATGGCCATAATACGAACCCCTGCTTCATGACACATTTTGACAAGTTGTTCTGGTGAATACTCCCCATCGTCACTATACATACTATGCATATGTAAATCAATATAACTCTTATTCATCTTCTTTTTCCTCCATTATTTTTTGTATACTCATTCGATAAAGTCCTGATTCAATCAATGGATACAAATCTTCCACATCAACAATTTGTGGCTGATGTAAAGCTGGAATACCTGAAAGATGTATATCACTGATATCATCAATCACATCACTACAAATACCAATGATTTCTGGATTCATAACACAACAAAGGGTTGTCAACTGTTTTTCCAATAATTCTATAGGATTGGTTTTTAATAACTGATCTTGTTGTTGTAAGGTATAAAACGGTAAGTAGCGTAATTCTCCAGCAAAATGTGTAAATCCATTATACAATGTTCCATTGATCATCATACCACATCCAATATATTCCACTAATGGCTGATAAACCAGAACCATATGTTGATAGTTTGGATATAAAGCTGAAAAACCAATACTGGCAATATTCACATCATTTTCAATGATAATCTTATGTGAGTAAAAAGTCTGAATATACGCCTTCAAATCCTTATTTTCAAATGCCTTAAGATCACAAACATCCACTATTCCATCATGACAAACACCAGGTACACTCAAACTCATCATTGTTATAGAACGATCATTTTGAATCATCTCTATCAAAACATTTTTCAATTCATCTTGTCTAAGGCATAAAAAAGATACATGTTTTTTTAAAATAACATGATTAAACAAATCTACATCTATACAAATGACTTCATCATAATCTTTTTGTTTTTTTAAAATCACTTTTAAAAGATGACAATAATCCTTATTCAAAACATATTGTTTTGATTTTCTTCCTCCTGTTGAATCATTTTCACCAATAAATAAGATTTCTTGACTTTTCAGTAATTCCTGTAAAATATTTGTAATAGAAGCTAATGATAATTGTGTAACACTGGCAAGTTCTGTTTTGGTCCAGACTTTCCCTTGATAAAAACATCTTCTGATTTTTTGTATATTCATGAATTTCAAATCATTGACTTTTGACAAACTATCCCTCTTTTCTCACACTTTCGTCAAGACTTATCGAAAGTTATCTTTATCATAACATATCCTTATTCAAAAATATATGCATTTCCCATTTTTGAAAAAACTTACTTTGAGAATTTATCGTGACGCATTAAAGAAAATTAAGTATAATAAATGAGAGGTGGCTTTCATGAAAACAATAATAGAATATATAGCACACGATTATAAACTCAATGATAACGATCTTTACTTGATTCAATATATCATTGATCATAGTGATGAAGTT
>CALVFK010000211.1 GCA_944326805.1 uncultured Massilimicrobiota sp.
TCGCATTAGCACGAATATGACGTGGTGCTAATTCTTTGGCTACTGATTTTGTTAAAGCAATGACTCCTGCTTTACTAGCTGCATAGTTAGCTTGTCCAACATTACCAATAATTCCAATCACACTTGCCATATTGATAATAACACCACTTCTTTGTTTCATCATAATACGAGAAACAGCTTTAATGGTATTGAATGTTCCTTTTAAATTGACATCAATAACATCCATAAATGACTGTGTATTCATTTTTAATAATAACTGATCTTTTGTAATCCCTGAATTGTTAACCAAGACATCAATAGAACCAAACTGTTCTAAAACAGCTTTCATCATTTGATCCATGGCATCATAATCAGTGACATCACCTTCATAAATCATAGCTTCAATACCATGAGCACAACATTCTTTTTGAACTTCTAAAGCTTCATCCTGATTTCCAATATAATTAATTGCAATATTATATCCTTCACTTGCAAATTTTAAAGCAATGGCTCTACCAATTCCACGACTGGCACCAGTAATTAACGCTACTTTACTCATCTTTTAACGCTCCTAACATTTGATTTAAACCTTCAATACTATCTACACTATAAACAGGAATACTTCTATCTGTCTTCTTAACAAAGGCACTTAATGCTTTTCCAGGTCCAATTTCCACAAAAGCTTCAACCCCTTGCGCAATCATATATTGAATTGATTGATAGAAATAAACACTTGATTTGATTTGTCGAGTTAAAATATCAATAAGATCTCCATTTTCTTCTTTTCCTGAAACATTATAAACAACTGGAATCTTTGTTTCATGAATATCATATTTTTCTAATTCTGCTTTTAACTGATGTGAAGCTTCTTCTAATAATGGAGAATGGAATGCTCCTGACACTTTCAATGGAATGACACGTTTAGCCCCAGCTTCTTTTAATTTTTGTGATGCTGTTTCAACAGCTTCTTTCACTCCTGTAATAACAATCTGTCCTGGACAATTGTAATTGGCAATCGTTACACCATCAATAGGAGCAATCACTTCTTGAATCTTTGTTGCATCCATTGCTAAAACAGCAGCCATAGATGTTGTTCCAGCAGGTAAGGCTTCGCTCATGATTTGTCCACGATGTCTGACAATAGTAATTGCATCTTTTATGTCAAAAGCCCCAGCATAAGCTAAAGCTGAATATTCTCCTAAAGATAATCCAGCCACATAGTCTGGATGAATACCATGTGCTTCAATTACTTTTGCAATCGCTAATGATGTTGTTAAAATACATGGCTGAGCATATGATGTTTCATTAAGAACATCTTCTGGTCTATCAAAACAAACTTTCTTGACATCAATATCAATATGTGCCTGATCATACACATCTTTCGCTTCTTGAAAAGCATCATAGAAAGCTTTTCCCATACCAACATATTGGCTTCCCTGACCAGCAAAAATCATACCAATTTTCATAGATTTTCCTCCATTTCTTCCATATATTCTTGAATCACTTCTTCAACATGTTTCATGTCATGAATTCTGGCAGCTTGACTTCCTACAAAAATCAAACCATTTTGGACATTCCCTTTCACACTTTGAATCAACGCTTCACTAATACAATAAGGTGTATTTTCTGGTGTACAAGGAATCATACATTCAAGACATTTTTTCATACAGATATTTCCTGTCTGTCTTGTTTTCTTAACAAAATCATTCACAATCGCACGACCCGGCATACCCGCAGGACTTGTAACAAGCTCTATATCATCCTCTGTACATTGAATGACCATATCTTTAAATTCCTGAGCTGCATCACATTCATAAGTGGCAATAAATGGTGTTGCAATTTGTACACCAGCAGCCCCCTGTTTCACTAATTCAGCTATTTTTTTACCAGAATCAATTCCACCAGCGACGAAAACAGGAATTGTTTTTTTATATTTTTCTTCCCAGACTTTTAATTCTTTTTTGACATCACTTAAAATCTCAGTTAATGTCTGGCATGTATGTGCCAATAAATCTTCTTTTTTAAAACCAAGATGTCCACCTGCTTCACTACCTTCTATCACAACAAAATCAGGTGTATACTGATAACGTTTATCCCAAACTCTGGCAATCAATCTTGCCGCTTTACCACTTGATACAATCGGTGCTAATAATGTTTTTCCTTTTGCCCATTTTGGTAAATCTAGAGGTAATCCTGCTCCTGAAATAATCGCATCACAGCCACCATCCACAGAAGCTTTTACAAATTTTTCATAATCACGACTGGCAACCATGATATTCACACCAATTAAACCATTTCCTTTAGCAATCTCTTTGGCACGTTGAATATGATCTTTAATCGCTTGACAGTTAATAGCTACAGGATTCTTTCTAAATCCTTCATAGTTATATCCAGGATGTGCTGCACTAATCACACCCATAGCACCACATTTAGCCACATGACCAGCTAAAGATGATAACGAGATACCTACTCCCATACCACCTTGAATGATAGGAAGTTTCATTATACGATCTTGTATTTGAATCATTGAATATCCTCCATAACTTCTTGTAAATGGGCATACACATCTTTTGTTGAAGTCATCATTTCTTCTAAAATCTGTTTCATAGGTTTACGTTCTTTGACCATTCCGGCAATTTGTCCCATCATTACAGAACCTGTTTTCACGTCACCTTCTTGAACGGCTTTTCTTAAAGCACCCAATGTTAATTTTTCTAATTCTTCGCGACTTTCAAAATGTCCTTCTAATTTTAAATACTCTCTTGCCATTTGATTCTTTAAAATACGAACAGGTGTATTGACACTTCTTCCTGTCACAACAGTATCTGTATCCTTTGCTTTAAT
>CALVFK010000212.1 GCA_944326805.1 uncultured Massilimicrobiota sp.
CAGGCTTTTTGAGAACAATTTATGCGGCTTTGTGCGGAAATATAAGGGGTTTTAGCCGTTTCACGCCCCTCGAAATCACTTTAAACTATAATACCCATATAACATGAACTCCACTATTTCATCAATTTTTATCTCACTCAACAATATTGTTATACATAGTGTCATATCGACTATCAAATTCATATCCCACATATTGAAACAACTTTTTCCATCTATGCTATAACATCACAAAACATTATAAGAATCGCTGATATCAAAGACTATCGTATTTTTAAACAAAAAGAAATTTATTGCGATTTTTGGAGGTTTATGTAGAAATTAAAGTGCGATTTTTGGATATAACGAATGATTTGGAGAAAACTCTCAATATTTAAATGTAAAATTCATAAAAAACATAATAGTAGAAAAGAAGCAAACGTAAAATCATTTTACTTATAAAAGTAATATCACACGCTAGAATAATGTAAAGATTTACATAAAACTAAGTGTATCCTATTGCTCACAAATAACAAAATTGCCTGTAATTAAATTCAAAAGTCATAAAACAAAAACAGATAAAATGTATGCAATCGTATCATATTTCATCTGTTTTTCTTTATCATTTATAACTTATAAGTATCATAAAAGAAAAAAGAGAATCTTGAAATTCTCTTTAATCATCATGATGAGAACATTGTATACGATAACGCTCCATCATTTCTTTAAATATTTCTCCATTTGTAGGTGGTGTATAAGTCACTGCATTTGCACCTGCTTTGATGACTTCTCTTATCGTTTCATCACTAGGACCACCTGTCGCAATAATAGGAAAATCTTTATCTATTTCACGTAATGCTTTGATAATTTCAACAGTTTTTTTACCACCTGATACATTAATAATACTTGCTCCAGAATGAAGCATTCTTTCCTCTAAAGGTTCATCAGTTGAAACAACAGTTAAAACAATAGGAATATCAATAATAGATGCTAATTCCTGTACAAACTTTGTTTTTGTTGGTGCATTCAATACAACTGCTGATGCTCCATGCAATTCTGCATCTAAAGCAATTTTATTAACTCTTGGTCCAGCTGTTGTTCCTCCTCCAACACCTGCAAAGACAGGTTTTTGAGCTACTTCTATAATTGCATTTGTAATCTGCATTGTTGGTGTAAAAGGATATACAGCAATCACTGCATCAGCATTGCAATTAGAAATAATCGCAACATCTGTTGAAAAGATTAATGATTTAATTCTTCTTCCATTAATTGTAATCCCTGAAACATCATAGATACATTGAGGGACTTTTACAATATGTCTTAATTTAGAATCAACAATAGGTGTTGTTTTTTCCATTTATTATCACCCCATTCAAGTATAATCTTTTTTTATGAATTGACTGTGAAGAAATGATAGAGTGCTCCTAATAAATTAGCATCATTATGATATTGACAAGTTAAAACAACAGGACGAATTTTCGCATGTGTAAAACGACTAAAAATGACATCCAAACGTTGATTCACTTCATCCAATAAATCCTCTCTAATGCTAATTCCTCCACCAATGACAATCTTTTGTGGATCATAAGCATACTGTAAATTATAAATACCATTTGCTAAAACATAATAATACTTATCCACATATTTTTCATAAATAGGATCATCATGATAATGATCAAAGATTTCCTTACCATCCAAAGAAGATACATCTACACCCTTTTCTTTCGCAACCGCTCTAACAACTGCCATTGTAGAACCCACATCTGACCATGTATACATTTCATGTGTATCAAAATCAAACTGTGCAATCATATAACCAAATTCTCCACCATGTAAATGTTCACCTTTATGAATACGACGATCCTTAACAACAGCTCCACCAATACCTGTTCCACTGACAATAAAACAACAGTCCTGAACATCACTGGCTGCCCCTTTCCAGACTTCAGCTAAAGCCGCACAATTGGCATCATTTTCCATTTCAACAGGAACATTTAATCTCTTTTCTAAATCTTCTTTAATATGTGGTCCATGTATATAATCAATCGCACTTGAACCACCAATCACACCTTTTTCACTATCAACAGCACCAGGCATACTTAAAGCGACACCTTCTAAACCTTGATGACTACAAAATTCATCAACAACCAATTGGTACATATCTTCTATCGTTGGAGGTACTTTGACCTTCTTTGTTTCATAAATTTGACCATCTTCATCTAAAACAGCCATTTTTATAGATGTTCCACCAACATCCACACATAAATATTTTTTCATTACATTCACCTTTCTTTTTTATTTCGCTCCTATTATATCATTAAATAAACTTCTCTGTGAATACCTAAAAATTCCTTTTCATTATATATTCAAGTCACACCATATATCTCATCAAATAACCAATCTTTTTTAACAAAAAATAATAATAAAACAATAAACCTATTATCAATACATCACCACAAACAAATGATAACATAGAAATGAGTGGTTGGATTTTTATGATGATACTTGCTGTAGGTGGAATAACAGGTTTAGCTATAACTAGAAAACACCCTAAAGCAAACATATAAAAACTTGAGTATCAATAATCCTTATTGATACTCTTTTTGATTCCTATTTTATGGAATCAATCAATTTGATTCCGTATATAAGGAATCATTTTATTTAAAATATCAGTCAATTAATATAAAACAAATACATAAAAATATGGCTATCAGTTCAAAAAATAAAAAACAGAAACGAAGTGTAACAAAAAAGCTATAGTCAATTTATAGCTTCTTTAATAAATCAATAATTTTAT
>CALVFK010000213.1 GCA_944326805.1 uncultured Massilimicrobiota sp.
GATAAGTTGGATTCACAGCATTTTTTGTTTTTCTATCCATGATGTAAGTATAACTATCCATAGGCGTACATCTTGGACAATTACTACAGAAATGTCCATCCCATCCTAAACCAATCAACATGACATCAATACCACCTGCATCACGAATTTCCTGATCATATGTTTCCCAGTTTTCCATTGTTGTAATATGGATCTTTTCATCAGGAATATGTGCATCTCTAAAAAATAAATCTTGCATTTCTACCCAGTTTGGTCCTGGTTTATCTTCATTGATGTATGGTGCTTCATCAAAAAGATAATATTCTACATCTTTGTATTTTTCTTGATCTCTCACCTCAGGAATCATCATTTCATACAAAGTCTTAGGAGAACGACCACTTGTTAACGAAATATTAACACGCTTATCTTGCATCATCGCTCCTAAAAGAATGTGCATAGCACTTTCACTCATTTTTTGTTCATTTTCTTCAATAATTAATTTCATATTCTTTCTCCTTGAATTTTATTTTTATCATCAATCGAAAGAGAATATGACTCACACACATTTTTATTATAATATGAAAGCAATCACTGTCAAGAAAATTTCATACTAAAAAGATAAAAAATAATATTGACAAGATTTTGTAATTTAAACATAATATAATATTATAAAACTTTTTTCAATATAATACAATTCATTTCCATAATTTGGTATGATTTTTTATCATTTGGAATTTTATTGTATGCGTTTCCAGTTTATCTATATAATAGCTCTAAAGAAGGGAGGAAATTTTATGAATTTCATGGAAAAATTCAATGATTTAGCGGAACGTACGTTAATGCCTATTGCGACAAAGCTTGGTAACCAGCGTCATCTTGGTGCCATTCGTGATGGTATGGTTGTTGCGATTCCACTATCAATCTTAGGTGGGGTTTGTTTGATCATTTCAACACCACCATTTACACCAGACACATTACCTCAGTGGGGATTTATTACTGACATGTTAATGGGCTGGTATAATTGGGCTCAAACTTATAAAGCAGCCCTACAAGTTCCATATAATATGACAATGGCATTAATGGGACTTTTCATCGCATTTTCTATTTCATATCATCTTGCAAAAAGATACGAAATGGCAACATTAAACGCGGCCGTTGTTTCTACTGCTGTCTTCTTGATTGTCAGTGCACCATCTATGTCTGCTGTAGCAGCTTCCTTGATTGGTGATAGTGCAACTGCTGAAGAATTATTAGCATCAGCAAGTATGTATATTCCAACCACATATCTTGACGCTAAAGGAATTTTCACAGCCATTCTGGTATCTATTGGATGTGTTGAAATCATGCATTTTATGTTGAAAAAAGATATTCGCTTTAAAATGCCTGAAGGTGTTCCACCAGCAATCGCATCTTCATTTGATGCTATTATGCCATTATTTGTTTGTGTTATTATTTTCTATGCTATTTCTTTAGTAATTCAAAACTTTAGTGGAGAATTATTGCCAAGCATGATTATGACCATTTTAGCACCTGCTATTTCTGGTTTAGATTCACTTGTTGGAATATGTTTAATCACAATTATTTCACAAGTCTTCTGGTTCTTTGGATTACATGGCGCAAGTATTACTCAACCAATCAGATTACCTTTCCAAAATATGTATTTGATTGAAAATATTACAGCCTTTACAAACAATGAACCAATTGCTCATTTCTTTACACAGCCATTCTGGTCATATGTCATCACTTTAGGTGGTGGAGGATCAACTCTTGGTTTATGTATCCTCTTATTAAAATCAAAATCTGTGGAATTAAAGACTCTTGGAAAACTGTCTATTGGTCCTGCTATATTCAATATTAACGAACCAATCATCTTCGGTTTACCAATGGTTTTAAATCCTTTGATGATGATCCCATTTATCTTTGTACCAGTTGTCAATTCAATTATTGCTTATACATTAATGGCACTGCATATTGTTGGAAAAGGGGTTATTGAAACACCTTGGACAACCCCAGCTCCATTAGGAGCAGCTCTGGGATGTATGGATATTAAAGCTGCTATAATGGTTATTGGATTAATTATTATTGATATCGTATTATATTATCCATTCTTTAAATTGATGGAAAAACAAAAATTAAAAGAAGAAAATGCAACTGATTAAATAAGATAGAGAATACACTCACACACACTTACATTTATCATCTTTAATCAGTCAAAAAAAGATACTTCATTGACCTTTCGCAAAAGCATCCTTTGATCAATGAGGTATCTTTTTCATATGAGCATATTCAACACAAATAACATCAGCAATCATCATTAATGGATATGGATGACTGGCATAATCATGACGACTATGATAATAAATATATTCATCAACGTAAGGTATATCCAAGTTGTGACATGATGTAATCATATAGATCTTAGGTTTTGTTTTCATGTTTTTAAATGGTTTGACACGTTCAAAAACACGATCAAAATAAGTGCCTGTATCTGAGAAAATAATAATTAAATCATCTTGATTGGCTTGTCCTATATATTCAGCCTGTTCAGTAAATTTGATACATGTAAAAATATGTTTACCATTCGTCTGTAAATCATATTGTAGATTTAAAGCAACATTTTCTGACTGCCTATATCCAAAAGCAGCCACATTTTTATATTGAGAAATATCTTTTACAAGTTTTTGAATCGCTTGTTCATCAATACTTGGTATAACAAGCTTTAAATTATCAATCACACTCGTAATATATGATTTGGCAGGTTGATGTGGATCGTATGATT
>CALVFK010000214.1 GCA_944326805.1 uncultured Massilimicrobiota sp.
ACGTATCTCTAAAAGGCTCGGATTGGCTTTAAAAAAGGATTCTGTTTTAACGGTAGAAAAGAAACTTCAAAAAGCAGTACCAAAAGAAAGATGGATTAAAACTCATCATCAAATGATTTTCTTTGGTCGCTATCACTGTAAAGCTATGAATCCTCAGTGTCAAGATTGTCCTCTTATTGATATGTGTAAAGAACCAAAGCGAAAAAAATATTTAGAAAAATAAAAGACTGAAATCTTTATGTAAGATTCAGTCTTTTTTGTGTTATTGTACAGGTGTGGTTGGTATTGTAGGATCACTTTGAGGTGTTGTAGGAGCAGAAGTTGTAAAGGTATCAGTTCCTAGCGTTATACTTTGACCATTAGCAAGAGTTTGTGTGAATGTCACAGTATAACTTGTATTGGCAGCCAATTCACTAAAGGTAATTGTTCCATTTTCTTGTAAAGATTGTGATGCTCCATTAAGTGAAGCAGTGATGCTTGTTCCTAGAGGAACAGTGATCTGATAAGTTGCAGAGTTTTCAGTAACTGATAACTGTGCATAGCTGGCTGGTGTTGTATCTTCTACAGTGACAGTCTGTGAAATCTTATTTGATGTTCCATTGCCACTTTCAAAAGCATAGTATCCTGTCACTGTATATGTTCCAGCAGCGAGTGTATAATCAATTGTTCCTGAAGCACTGCTAAGTGTCTGGTTATGTACCACTTTACCACTGGCATCGGCAATCTCAACTTTATAAACGACTTTTCCATAAATTTGATTAATATTTCCTAAATAAGGAAGTGTAAAAGATTTTCCGCCCACTTTATATGTTTTAGTAGGTGTGGCATCTTCAGTCATGCTTTTTGGTTCATATTCAGTAAAATTCACTTGTAGCTTGTTGTCTGTCATCTGTGCTGTAAATGAAGCAAGATTGCTTAGACTGGCTCCACTGGCACTACCACTTGGTGTATTTCCTTTTTTAAATAATCCTGATACAACACGATCGCTAGGGACACCTCCACCAGCACTGACATATGGATAAATACCCGATACACAACTTGCTTTGGTTAAGCCAGATGGCATAGAAGAATAAGAGTTTTTTACACCATCCTGATGTAAGAATTTGGCTATCATAGCAGAAATATTGTTTGTATCACGGTTACTCTTGATATAATAACCATCTTTTTGGTCTTCGCCATTATATCCTGTCCAGACACTCCATGTATAATCTGGTGAAAAAGCGGATAACCATGCATCTTTACTATGACCAGCTAATTTTGGATTAGAAACTTGTGATTTGTCACTGGAATGATTGGAAGTTCCTGTTTTAGCACCAATTTGATAACCTAAATTCAATAAACGATATGTTCCTGTTCCAGATTTGACATAGTTTGTCATAATATCACGAATCATATAAGCAGATTCTTCAGAAAGAGCCTGTGTTTTGTCTTCCTGATATTGTTGATCAATTTCAATAACTTCACCAGTTGATAATAATTCGATTTTTTGAACAGTATGAGGTTCAATATATGTTCCCCCATTAGCAATCACAGCATAAGCTCCTGCTTCTGATTCTGGAGTGACGCCTTTTCGCCATGCTCCAATGGCATAACCAATATCAACAGCTTCATCTTCCATATCAAAACCTAAGCTTTCTAAATATTCTGTTGCTCCATCAATGCCAATGCCATCACCCACATCATTGCCATTACAATCTTTTCCTGTAATGACTTCACTAAATGTCTGTAAAGCGGCAGCATTCCATGAATTACTTAAGGCATTAGAAATAGAAATATCACCGTTATATTTTTTCCCATTCCAGTTACTAGGGACAAAACCATTAGAATATTCATAAGGAACATCATGAACATAATGAGCTGTTGAATAATCTAAAAATTCAAAGGCAGCTGCATAAGCAATCAATGGTTTTAATGAAGAACCGGGCTGATTTTTTTGACCATATCTTGCCCCTGTTTTAGAAGCATAAGCATAAGTTGTTCCTAATGGCGTATAATCACGGCCACTTAAAACACCTACAATACGTCCGGTTGTTGATTCTTGAATGACTGCACCTACTTGAATTCTGGAATCTTGAAAATCATAAGATTCACCATTAGCGATACTATCAAGCTTTTTTTGAACATCGGTATCAATATATGTATAGATACGCATAGGTGTTTCATAAGGATCATATCCCGTTGTTTCCTGAACTTCACGAATGACTTTATCAGCATAAGCCTGATATTGTCCACTTGTTGATACAGGGTTTGATTTTAATGTGTTTTCAACCGGAATGGCTTTGGTTGCTTCACATTCTTCTTTAGAAATATAACCATGTTGTAACATTAAATCTAGAATTGTATTACGACGTTCTTGTGCTAAATCCAGATTTCTAAATGGATCATAGCGATTTGGTGAATTTAATGTTCCGGCTAAAAGGGCTGCTTCTGGTAAAGTCAGATTTTGTACTGATTTATCAAAATAATATTTTGAAGCAGCATATAAACCGATTGTCTGTGGTCCATAACCAAAATAAATCTTATTGAGATAAAGTTCTAAAACTTCTTCTTTGGTTGTTTGAGAAGTGGCCTCAATCGAAAGAATGATTTCACCAATTTTTCTTTCGATTGTTTGTTCTTCGTCTGGATAATACGATTTTTTAATGAGCTGCTGGGTAATTGTTGATCCCCCAGCGGTAATGCCTCCTGCAGCAATATTACCAAGTAAAGCTTTAACAATACGTGGTACATCAAAACCGTTATGTTCAAAGAA
>CALVFK010000215.1 GCA_944326805.1 uncultured Massilimicrobiota sp.
AAATTTAAAACTGATTGAAGAACAACAACATTTTGATTATGCATTGTATTATGTAATTGGGCCTAAAGATTATGATTTGATTAGTGAATGTATGAGATTAAAAGTAAATCTTTATTTTTCAAAAGAGTCATTAGTAGAAGATTTTAAAAAGTGTGAAGCGACTATGCTTCATGATATACAGGATAAATTCCAATATTATCAGTATCAAAGAAATGGAATTATATCTCAAATTCGTTTATCTCATATCTATTATGTAGAATCTCTAAGACATTCTATCATTATTCATTCTATTAATGGAACAATGGTGGAAAGAAAAAATTTAAAAGATTTTCTAAACACAATTCAATCATCACAATTTATCCAAATTCATAAATCATTTATTGTCAATAAACAATGGATCAAAAATATTTTTTCTGACCATGTTTTATTAAAAAATGATGAAACATTACAAATTGGTAGAGCTTATAAAAATTATATTCAATTATTATAAGTTATAAAGGTGAGGAGGTATTGATATGCTACGAATAAAAAGTGATATGGGAATGGCCACTATGCAAAGATATATTAATAAGAAAGCTACAAAGGGTTATTGTTTAAAATCAATTGTACCATTTATATTATTTCCACCCTTGCATTTTATAGCTTTCACCTTCAAAAAATCAGCTACAAATAAGATTGGGTATCTTGTTGAATATCAAAGATTCGAAGATAATAGTTTAAAGAAAAAGTATATTCAACATATGAAAAATCAAGGATGGACATTATTTAAAAATGTTTCTATTTGTAATGATGAACTTGTTTTTTATACAGATCAAGATGCATTAATCTCACAAATTAAAGTTACCAGAGAAGATTTGATGAGAGATGCTCAATTACAATTTCAATATGGTTGTGTTTTAACTTATATATTTATCATCCTCTATTCTATTATTCCTCTTTCGAATTACAGAAATACTTTCTTGGGATTTTTATCTCATTATTTCTTTTTGATTGTGGCTTTATTGACAATCCTATATGCATCCATAAAATATATTCTTATAAAAAAATCCATCATTAAATAATGTTAAGTTAAGGTCATTTGAATCATATAAGCATAAAAGTATCATTTACTTGAATTAAAGAGTGATACTTTTTATATGACCTGAAAATGCTTGCTTTTCTTTTGTATGAAATTAGATTATAATAAGTTTTAGGTGAGAGAATGAAAGATATAGCAAAAAAGGCAAATACAATGTATCTATTAGAAAAATACAATATGAAAGCAACAAAGAAGTTTGGACAAAACTTTTTAATAGATTTAAATGTTGTACAAAAGATTGTGGATTGTACATCTGTTGATCAACAAACTTGTGTCATTGAAATTGGTCCGGGTATTGGAGCATTGACAGAACAGTTATCTTATAAGGCGGGGCATGTTATAAGCTATGAAATTGATACAAGATTAAAAGATGTCTTAAATGAATCATTACAGGGATGTACCAATGTAGAAGTCATATTTCAAGATTTTTTAACCGTTGATTTAAAACAGGTTGTTCATCATTATAAACAACATTATTCAAAGGTTTGTATTGTCGCCAATCTACCATATTATATTACATCTGATATTTTAGAACATATTATTACATCACAGGCTGATATTGATAGTATACACGTCATGGTTCAAAAAGAAGTAGCATTGAAATTAACAGATGCATCTTATCATAGTCCATTGACTTTTATGATTGAAAGTGTAGGTCAAACCTCTTTAGATATGACAATTTCTAAAAATGTATTTTCACCTGCTCCAAGAGTTGATAGTGCTATTCTTTCAATACATATTCAACATGTTTATGAACCATTACTTACAAAGATTTTAAAACAAGCATTTACACAAAAAAGGAAAACAATCTATAATAATTTAAAAGGATTGTTTTTAGAGGATACAGAAAAGATATTAAATGAGTGTGGTATTGATTTAAAAAAACGACCAGAACAATTGACAATTGAAGATTATCAAAAACTCACACATTATTTATAAATTCATATGATATATGGGTGAGGTTTATGAAGATCGGTGATTATGTTGTGAGAAAGAAATATAATCGAGATATATTGTTTGAAATATTTGATATTAAAGATGATGTTTATTATTTAAGAGGTGTAGAATTAAGGCTGATTGCTGATAGTGAGGAAGAAGATTTGGAGCTAAGTGAAGTTCAACTTCATGATGATGACCATTTTGTGATGGAAAGGCATCCTGTAATTCGAGGTAAGGTTTTACATCTTGATGGTGATGAAAAGTATTTAAAGATGTGTCAGAAAAAATATGAGGAATTAAAGATAAGAGCGGATTGTTATTATATGAAAGAAAGTGAGATGGCTGGACGTGTTGTTGAATTATTAGAAAAACACAAGCCTCAGATTTTAGTCATTACTGGACATGATGCTTTAAGAAAAAACGCTGATAAAAGTATTGGACAGAACTATCAACATTCATTAGATTATATGGCAGCAGTGAAAAAAGCAAGGCAATATCAAGGTGATAAAGATGCATTGATCATTATTGCTGGAGCATGTCAATCATATTATGAAATGTTATTAGCGAGTGGTGCTAATTTTGCTTCCAGTCCTAAGCGTATGAATATTCATGCATTGGACCCTGTTTATATTGCAAGTCTTGTGGCTAATGAGAGTGTCAAAAATTATTGTGATGTGGAAGATATTATCAATCATACATCACACAAACAAAGTGGAATAG
>CALVFK010000216.1 GCA_944326805.1 uncultured Massilimicrobiota sp.
GTTCATGTGTTCCAATGATATAAGCAACACAGTTATGTGTCGCTTGAGGATCACTATATTTTTCAATGAGTTGTTTGGCTTGGTCGATTTGACTACAGGGAATCAAATGACAAATAAATTCTGATTTTTTGATGATTAGAGTATGGGTAGTATAATCTTCTACAGATATCATATGGTCACACCTTTCTTTCTTTATTATATATGATTTCATTTTATTGTCAAAAGTGTTATAATGGTTAGTGAAAATTAACTGCGAGAAAGAAGGAGAGTAAAATGACTCGAATTGCAATATTGGCTGATAGTGGTTGCCAAATAGAATTAACACAATATGAAAATCAAGGAATATATATTGTACCTTTATGTATTACAATGAAAAATCATACCTATTTAGATCAACAGGATATTACGAGTTTAGAAGTCTTTGAAACAATGGAAAAAGAAGATATTATGGTGATGACATCACAGCCAGCAACGGGGGAACTTGTGAATGTGTTACAAAGAATTAAAGATGCTGGATATGATGAAGTTATTGGGTTACCCATTGCGACTGGTTTATCATCAACTTTAAATGGAATGAAAGTTGCTGCTGAGATGGTTGATATTCCAATCACATTAATTGATACAAAGGGGACAGCAGGAAATCAAAAATATCTGGTTTTCACTGCTGCCAAATTAGTTCAAGAAGGAAAAAGTATCAGTGAAATTCAAGTGATTCTTGAAGATATGATTCAACATTCTGGAACAATCATCATGGCACCTAATTTAGAACATTTAAAAAAAGGTGGACGTATTACACCAGCTGTCGCGTTACTTGCGGGTATGTTGAAGATTGTTCCGGTTATGGAACTCAATTATGATCTAGGTGGAAAGATAGATGTCCTTGGTAAAGTGAGAACACTTTCTAAAGCGAAGGCAACACTTGTCAATCGTATGATTGAATTAGGTGTGAATGCGAAAGAATATAAAATCACTATTGAACATGTTTTATGTGAAAGTTCTGCTTTAGATGTCAAACAAATGGTTTTAGATAAGATTGGTGAAGTAGAACTGGAATTAAGAGAACTTCCAGCAGTCGTAGGTGCTCATATGGGTGTTGGTGGTATCGGTGTTCAATATATTAAAAAATATATAGGATAGGAGAAAGAAAAATGCCTTTATTTGATGATTTCACAAAGAAAGCTGCTAAGTTTACAGAAGAAGCGATTGATAAAACACAGGAATTGGCTGGTACAGCCAAGTTGAAGTTAAAGATTAAAAATTTGGAATCAGATCGTGATGATGTTTTTTGTGAATTAGGAAAATATTATTATCGTCAAATTCATGATTCTGGTGTTATTGATGATGATGTTATGGAAATGTATCGTCATATTGGAGAATACAGCGATAAAATTGAAGAATTAAAAAAACAACTCGATGAAAGTTAGGATGAATCCTGACTTTTTTTATAGAAAAATAAAAAAAGTATTTTAACTCCGTTTTTTCGGTGTTAAAATAGGTATAAAGTCATCTTCAAAATCATAAAATGGGTATAATGAAAATACAAGGAGATGACATATATGAAAAAAAATTATCAAAGACAAGAAATGATTACTTTTGTTCAAAAGAAAAACTATGTATTAGAGATTATGAAAGATTCATCTACATTAGATTTATTTGCTGGGTGTTTACGTGAAAAAGAATTCAATCATTTATTACAAGATCAAAAAGTTGATCATCAACTTTTTATAGCTGCATTGAAGCATTTATATCGAGTTCAAAATTTTGATGAAATGGAATATGATTTAATGATGATGAATAGTTTGTTTTCAAATCAGGATTATTTAAAATTGAAAGAAGATATTTTTAAAAAATTAACAAAAAAAACAATCACATTAAAAGAATATTGTGTGATACGATATCTTATCCCTTTTGAAAATATGTCTTTTTCACAAATCATTTCTATTCTTGAACATCAATATCATGTTGAAATATTAGATTGTGCGAAAATATGTCTGCTGGAAGATGAATATCATTTAGCCTATCAATATTTATTACAATTAAATCACTGTCAAGATGCTGCTGTTTTAGATTTACTTTGTAGTTATAGTATGAAAGATTATCTTTCATTAATACGTCATTATAACAGGAAGAAAAGTTATCAGTTTGTCATGAGTCATTAGGGGTGTATTATGGGAAAAAGAATGTTTTATATATTAAGAATTATATTACAATCATCTTCTAAAGCTATAACAGCTTTAGAAATACAACAAAGTTTAATGAAACAGGATATAAAGATTGAAATTAAAACTGTTTATGCTTGTATTAAACAAATCAACGATTTTTTTCATGAATGGTTGAATAGAGATTTGATTATATCTTATCATAGATTAGGTTATAAGATAGATGAAGATTTATTTGATGATGGAGAATTACAGTTTTTATTGGATCAGATAGCATTTCACCAAGATTTAAATAAAGGAGACCAACAAAAACTTCAAAATAAACTACTTAAACTCTCTTCTTTTCACCAGCAACAACGTTTAGTTACTTTTGAGCCAAGTCAACGACAACATTCTTTTTCTTTATTTGTGAATCTTTCTGTTATTATGAAAGCTATTGAACATCAAAAAGCCATATCTTTTCAATATATTGATTATAATATCCAGAATGAACAATTGAT
>CALVFK010000217.1 GCA_944326805.1 uncultured Massilimicrobiota sp.
GTTTTCAGATATGAATCTCTTAAATTATCCAGAAGACTTTTACTTAAATAAACGTGATTATAATAGTGTTAGGGGATATAATTGTATATATAAAGAGTATCAAATTATGGAGAAGAATAAACAGATTTGTGATGAATATGAAGTTACTATTAAAGCAGATTTACATCAACAACCCTTTGTATCAGTTATTATTCCTATATATGATGTAGAAAAATATTTACCTGCATGTCTGGAAAGTATTGTTAATCAATCATTGAAGAACATTGAGATTATTTGTGTTATTGATGGTTCACCAGATCATTGTCAAAAAATTGTTGAGTCATATGCAACTTATGATGATAGAATAACGATGCTTGTACAAAGAAATATGGGGTTATCTGCATCTAGAAATCACGGATTTAAGGAAGCAAAAGGTGAATATGTTTATTTCATGGACAGTGATGATATTCTTGACTATAATGCTTTAAAAGAATTATATGATTTTTCAATGAAAGAAAATTTGGATTCTGTGTACTTTGATGCATCTTGCTTTGCTGATGATTTTAAACTAAACGAAAAAATTCTTGACCAATATCATAGAAAGTTCTCATATCCAAAAGTATGTATGGGTATAGAACTTTTTAGAAAGATGAATGAAAATGATGAATATAGGGTTTCTGCTTGTCTACAATTCAATAAACGACAACATATATTAAATCAACATGTTCTTTTCCATGAAGGAGTTCTACATGAAGATAATGCCTTTACAACAAGTCGGTTATATACATAAGGATTATTTTCATCGAAGATATCGTGAAAATTCTATAATGACAAAAAAAGAAAACTTTCAAAATGTTTATGGGTATTATATTGCTTTTAAAGATGTTTATCAATTTATTCAAGATTTAGATTGGATATATAAAAGTGAAAATCAAATAATATTTGATTGGTTATTACGCATACTAACAAATGCAAGAGATATATTTGCACGTTTAGATGATGCAGAGAAAAGTTCATATCTTGGATTGGATTTTACTGAAAAAAATGATTTTAAAATTTTAGTAAGTACACCTGGTTATGTGAAAAGTGAACTTATATTTAAACAACAAAGATTACAGCAAACATTTGATGAAAAATATGAACGTGGGTTAATCATTAAAGAATTACGAACAGAAAACAAGCAATTAAAAAAAACAATTAATCGATTAAAACCTTCTACTTGGATTAAATACATTAAAAGGCACATACGTATAAAATGAATATAAATTAATATGTGCTTAACCTTAATTTAATATATTTTTAATAGTGATTGACTTTAAATAGTTTAAAGGTTAAAATATGAAATGTGTTGTACTAAATGGAGGAAAAAAATATGATTTATGCAGAAATTTTAGCTGGTGGAAAAGGAACAAGAATGGGAAATACGGAATTGCCTAAACAGTTTTTAAAGTTAGGACATAAGCCTATATTTATCCATACAGTTGAGCAGTTTATTTTAAATAAAAGAATTGAAAAAATTCTTATTTGTTGTCCTGAACAATGGATGTCTTATACAAAAGATACACTAAAAAAGTATGAAGTCAAATCTGATAAAGTTATTGTTGTTGCAGGTGGATCTACGCGTAATGATACTATTATGAATGGTATTCGATATATAGAAGAAAACATAGGATTAAATGATGATGATATCATTATTACACATGATGCTGTTAGACCATTTTTAACACAGAGAATTATTGATGATAATATTGATGGTGCTTTGGAATATGGTGCTGTAGATACAGTTGTTGAAGCTTTTGATACGATTGTTCACTCTGTTGATGGAAAAGTGATAACTGATATTCCAATTAGAAGTGAGATGTATCAGGGACAGACACCACAATCATTTAATATCAAATTATTAAAAGATTTATTCTTATCATTAACCGATGATGAAAAAAACATCTTAACTGATGCATGTAAAGCACTAGTTATTAAGGGTACACCAGTTCATCTTGTACGTGGTGAAGTTTACAATATGAAAATCACAACTCAGCATGATTTAAAAGTCGCTAATGGTTTAGTGGAAGGTGACAAATAATGATTAATCAAGCGTATAGATTAATAGCTCCTAAACAAATTCGTGCAGATTTTGTTGATTTAAAAATGGATGATGAGAATATTATTGTTAGACCAACTTATCTTTCTATTTGTGCGGCAGATCAAAGATATTATACTGGAAGTCGTGGACGAGTGATAATGAAGCAAAAATTACCTATGGCATTGATTCATGAGTCAGTTGGTGAAGTTGTTTATGATCCAAAGGGTGAATATAAGGTTGGGACTAATGTAGTAATGATACCCAATACACCTATGGAGAAAGATGATATCATTAAGGAAAATTATTTACGTTCTAGTCAATTTAGAGCCAGTGGTTTTGATGGTTTTATGCAAAATGTTGTAAGTATGCGTAGGGATTTGATTATACCTTTTAAAATGGAACCTAGAGTAGCAGTTTTGCTTGAATTAACAAGTGTTGTCATGAATGCGGTGGAAAATTTTAAAAAAATTTCTAATGAACGAAAAAAGGTTATTGGTATATGGGGAAATGGAAATTTAGGATTTATTTCTGCATTAGTTCTAAAGAAAACTTATCCTGACACAAAAATTATTGTATTTGGTGTTGAAGAACATA
>CALVFK010000218.1 GCA_944326805.1 uncultured Massilimicrobiota sp.
AAGATTAAAATAATGTCAATCATTTTAGCGAATAAATAAATATTAAAAATTATTTTTGAAATAAAACAAATCAAAAACAATAAAAAGATAAAATCAATTCTCCATAAAACAATGAAACAAGGATTCCCAGACATAAGAAGCCACCAAAAGCAATATGGCTATGGCGATGTGCTTTTTGACGGATAAGTAAGTACCCTGCATATAACCCTCCAACAACAACTGCAATACAAAAAGCTAATAGAATATGAACATATCCCAACAAAAAACCACTGATAAACATCAGTTTGATATCACCACCACCGAAGCTTTCTATAACCCATTGATTCATTAAAAACATAGGTAAACTAATAATAAACATTCCTATAATTCTTTCATCCAATGGAACATCAATATAAAATATTAAACCAATGGTAAGAACAGCTTCTAATAAAAGCGTAAAATCAGGTATAATTTGCCATTTTTTATCAATAACTGTTAATGTGATAAAATCCATTATTAATAAATAAAGAAGAAAAGCTTTCCCCATAGGTGTAATACAATATACCATGAACACAAGTAAAAACCCACTTAATATTTCAAAAAAAGGATAACGTAAAGAAATACGACACTGGCAATAACGACATCTTCCTTTTAATAAAACAAAACTCATAACAGGGATTAAATCTTTCCATTGTAAAGGATGAAAACAGTGAAAGCAAAAACTTCGTCCTTTTACCACATCTAATCCTAACGGCAAACGATCCATACATAATTGAAAAAAGCTTCCAACAATTGTTCCTAAAATAAAAAACCAGACATATAAAAACATCTTTATTTCCCCTTTCATAGATATTTTTATAGTTGGTTTTGTTTCATATTTCGACATTATTCTATCATAAAAAGAACAAATTTCCAATAAAAGTATTTGACATTTTTCTTTTTTTCTATAAAATATTTTATGCTGAAAAGCTATAGATTTCTCTATTTCTGATTTATAAATAGAAAAATCTGTAGCTTTTTTTATGAAAGGAGAATTTTATTTATGGAAAAAAGAAATCCCATGGGATATAAACCTATATTTCCCCTTTTGATGTCAATGGCTTTTCCGCCAATGATTTCAATGCTTATCCAATCTTTGTACAATATTGTTGATAGTATCTTTGTTGCTCAACTGGGAGAGTCAGCTCTAACCGCAGTATCGTTAATTTATCCTCTACAAAATTTATCATTAGCTTTTTCTTGTGGAGTAGGTATTGCGATGAACGCCATTATTGCAAGACATTTGGGAGCACATAATCATCAAGAAGCTTCTTTTGTAGCCAGTCAGGGAATCGTGATGACACTTCTTCATTCTTTATTATTTGTTATATTAGGATTATTTTTCATTCAACCTTTTATGACGCTTTTTACCCAAAATCCAGAGGTTATTCGTTATGGACAGGAATATGGTGTGATTGTCATTACATTGACTTTTTCAACATTTATTCATTTAGCAATTGAAAAAATGTTTCAGGCATGTGGAAACATGATTATTCCCATGATTATGCAAATGGTGGGAGCCATTGTCAATATTATTTTAGACCCCATTATGATTTTTGGATACTTTGGCTTCCCTGCATTAGGAGTCAGTGGTGCTGCTCTTGCAACTGTAATTGGACAATTTAGTGCATGTTTTTTATCTATTTATCTTTTTACACGTTACAATACACAGATTCATATCTCTTTTCGTCATTTCCACCTCAGCTGGTCAACATTTAAACAGCTTTATTCCATTGCGATACCTTCAGGAGTTATGATGTGTTTACCATCTGTACTTGTTTCAGCATTAAACGGAATTCTTGCATCAGTATCGCAGACAGCAGTTGCATTTTTTGGTGTCTATTATAAACTTCAAACTTTTGTTAATATGCCAACAACTGGTGTTGTACAAGGAATGCGTCCAATCATGAGTTATAATTATGGTGCTAATCAAAAAGACCGTATGAATCAAACATTAAAAATGTCAACTTTAACGATTGGTTTTATCTTATTATTAGGAACATGTCTATTCTTTATTTTCCCATCTCCAATATTACAACTATTTAATGCAAATCAGGACATGTTAGCTATTGGAACAAATGGTTTACGTATTTTATCTTTCAGTTTTATTTTTTCTACTTTTGCGATTGTCATGTCAGGTGTTTTTGAATCATTAGGCAAGGGTCCTATTTCATTAATCATTACCCTTACAAGACAATTTATCATTATTATTCCTTTATCATTTATCTTATTACCACTTTTAGGTTTAAATGGTATCTGGCTCACTTTCCCTCTGTCAGAACTCATTGCAACATTCATAGCATTTGTTCTCTATCAAAAAGTTTACAAACATATGAAAACAGGAAATGAAAACTTTTAAATTCATTTCCTGTTTCTTTTATTATAAAGTATTATGCATGTTCGATAGCTGTTGCCAGATGAATGCCACGTTTAAATTGAATAAATCCATATTCAAATACAAAATCATTAACACAATCTTCTAAATCATCAATTTCTTCATCTGTCAAAGTGACTTTTCCATCAGTTATACGTTCATGTATATAGTCCATAAAATCAAAATAACGTATATGTACTTGTTCTAACATCATTTCTTCATCTTGACTAAGAATCGTATCCGATGTA
>CALVFK010000219.1 GCA_944326805.1 uncultured Massilimicrobiota sp.
TTTGAACAACTGTGTAGATAGAACGTGCAGTTTGAACATATTTTGAATTTTCTGCATCTTTGATATATCCTGTAACAGCTGGTACAGCGATAGCTGCCATAATAACCATAATAACTAATACGACAATAATTTCTACTAATGTAAAACCTTTTGTATTTCTTAAAGACTTCATTGTTTTTCCTCCTTATTTCTCTTTCTTCATCTTCTTTTTACATTTTCTATTATATATACTTGTCTTTATTTGTCTAATACTTAAAAAGGTTTTTTGTTATAACATAAATGATATAACGATAGATTGTCAGAATGAAGTGATCTCTTATAATTTAATTGTAAAACACTTGTATATTATGTCAAGTGATTTTAAAAATGCCATAAAAAATAAAGAATTAAAAGAATTGATAGAATGATTCTATTTATACTTTTGTTGTGAGAAATAACTACTTATTCTAAAAAAAGAGATATAATATTTCTTTTTTTGTTTATTTCGTTTAAAATAATATTGATTTTAAACCAATCAAGAAAAGAGGAATTTTATGTTAAAGACATCTCAACTTGAAATACTTGTTGCTTTAAGCGAGACTGGAAGTATCAATAAAGCAGCAGAAATTTTATACACGTCTCAGCCACATATCAGTCGTTGTTTAAAACAAATTGAAGAAGAAATGGGCAAAAAGCTTTTCACAAGAACCAATACTGGTGTTCAACTCACACGTGAAGGAAAATATGTTTGTGCTCATGCACGTTCTATTTTAGCGCAATTAAGGGTTCTTGAGCAGGTTAAATCTAGTGAAATTGATAAATTAGAAGCCACCTTGAGCATTGCTGTTTATGCACTGT
This sequence comes from uncultured Massilimicrobiota sp., assembly GCA_944326805.1. Taxonomy (GTDB): domain Bacteria; phylum Bacillota_I; class Bacilli_A; order Erysipelotrichales; family Coprobacillaceae; genus Allocoprobacillus. Next base: position 838 of record CALVFK010000219.1, read on the forward strand.
TTATTAAAGAAAAACTATTTCTTGATTTTAAAAATAGTTGTGTGAGTACTTCTACAACTCTTAATGTTTATGAAAACACTCTAGAAAATGCTTTGAATGCTGTTTCTCATGGTGTATGTGAATTAGGTATTGCAGTGATCATTGATGCTGAAATGCCATCTTTAAGAAGTATTGTGAATACAAAAGGATTACAGCTAGAAGTTTTAAGTAGTGATTATCTTTATGTTCATATTGGCCCACAACACAACGCCTATAAAAAAGAGTCTCTATCTATTGAAGATTTAACACAAAGTACTTATTTGCATCTTCCTTTTGATAAATACTCTGCTACTCGACTGGGAATACAATTGGAATCTTTTAAAGTCAAAGATTTTCATAATACTTTTACTGTTAATAATTATCATCTTATACCTTATTTTTTACAGTTTACTGATAGCTTTTTATTAGGTAATAAATGGCAATGGGACTTTTTAAGTACCAAAGAAATTAAAACAGTGAGAATTGATAATTGCGATTTAAAGACACACCTTGTTCTTTTCACAAAAAAACGTTTGACATTATCTGCTGAAGCTGAAAAATTCTTACACTTACTTCAACTCTATTATCGAGATTACAATACAACACTTAACAAAGCACAATAAATACCTAATGATGAACTCAGTCTTTCATTGGACTGAGTTTTTATTATATGTATAAAATCAACATATTCCTTTTCATAAAAAAATGGCAAATCATATTGCCATTAAAAAGTATTATTCACTTTTCCTCCAGGTCCAGCATGAATAATTGTTTCAGGAAAATGAGTATATTGCTTAAAATTTTCCTGGAACATTTCAACAAGTTTTTGAGCTGTTATATCATAAGCATCTTTACTTACCCATGTTGTACGTGGGTTTAATAGTTCTGTTGGGACCCCAGGGCAAAATAATGGAATATTCAGATTAAAGAAAGGATCAACTTCATAACTAACATAATCTAATTCACCATTAATAGCCGCTTCAATCATAGCTCTTGTATATTTCAACGGAATACGTCGTCCTACACCATATGATCCACCAACCCATCCTGTATTGACAAGAAAGACATTGGATCCTGCTTTTGTCATTCGTTTCTGGAATTGTTTCGCATAAAGAAGTGGATCCATTGGTAAAAATGGTTCTCCAAAGCACGTTGAAAAAGTGGCCTGTGGTTCACTGACACCATTTTCTGTTCCAGCCAGTTTGCTTGTATATCCTGAGACAAAGTGATAGACAGCAGAATTCATATCTAATTTTGAAATAGGCGGTAAAACACCAAATGCATCAGCAGCTAAAAAGAAAATTGTTTTGGGAATAGGTCCCATTCCAGTAGGTTCAATATTTTTAATAAAATTCAAAGGATACCCCACACGTGTATTTTCAGTAATTGAATCATCATCAAAATCAATAATTCTCGTATCCTCAAATAAGCTTACATTTTCTGCTAGAGCACCAAATCTCACAGCTTCCCATATATCTGGTTCATTTTTCTTTGAAAGATTTATACATTTTGCATAACATCCCCCTTCAAAGTTAAAAACTGATGTACGTGACCACCCATGTTCATCATCACCGATAAGTTTACGATGAGGATCTGTTGATAAAGTTGTCTTTCCTGTACCAGATAAACCAAAAAACAATGCTGTATTACCATCTTCACCTATATTAGCTGAACAATGCATTGTAAAAACATTTCGTTGAGGTAACATGTAATTCATAACACAGAAAATACTCTTTTTGATTTCTCCTGAATA
>CALVFK010000220.1 GCA_944326805.1 uncultured Massilimicrobiota sp.
TTATCTAATAAACGAAATGGAAAACATTGTGCATCAGCAATATGTAAATCATCATAATCTTTAATCTCATCTAAACATATAATTGTGATTTGTTCAGGATGTTTTAAATAACGACGATAACCTTCATTAATATCTAAACTTTTAATTATTTCTTTCTTTTTAAAACCAAACATTTTATTTCCTCCAATACTTATCTATAATATCACTATTTCTTTCTTTTTTCTATTGCTTTTCTATATTTTATGTGTTATTATAACCAAGCAGTAACAATTGGCCTGTTGGAGAAACGGTTAACTCACATGCCTTTCACGCATGCATTCACGGGTTCGAATCCCGTACAGGTCACCAAATAGGGGTGTGGTTCAATGGTAGAGCATCGGTCTCCAAAACCGTGGACGCGGGTTCGATTCCTGCCACCCCTGCCATTCAAAAGTGAGTCGAGGCATCGACTTTTTTTCTTTATATCGTTTGCAGGGGAACCTGCTTTTTTTATTTTATGATATATTTTTTCTTTAATTTCTTATCCAATACTATATAAACAATAGAAGATATTATTAAACCTATAATTAATGATAAAATCCATAAAGAAGTCCAATTTCTATAAAGACAATAAAACATAATTTCCATGAAAAAGAGAAGAACACAAAAGAAATAGTTTAAATTTTTTGTATCTTCTTTCCAATATTTTTCTTTATCAATTGGATTTAATGTTTCATAAAATTCATATCCATTATCCCATTCTCTTACTATTTGAAGATGTGAATTTTTGATTTTATTTGTGAAAAACCAAAAGATAAAATAGATTAGATGAACACTAATGATGACAAAAATAATATTTTCCATATTGATTCTCCTTTATAAAAATACAATAATGTATTATAGGCTACATTATTATATAATGAAGTCAGTTCCATAACAAGAATATGTCGTTTAAATAATCTAAGATAAAATGTGAGTTAATGATTTGAAGGAGGTAGTATTCCATGACGACTAAAGGATTTGGATATTGTGGTTTAGCTTGTGATTACTGTCAAGATAATCAAGAGTGCGTGGGCTGTAAACAAGGTGGGTGTCCAGAAAAGGAAACATGTAAGAATTATCAATGTTGTACAACTCAAAATTATCAATATTGTTTTGAATGTCCTGATTTTCCATGTGAAGATAGTCTTTTGCATAAGCTAAGAATTAGAACATTCTGTTACTATATTCAACAATATGGAGAAAATGAACTTGCAAGAAAATTAAAAGAAAATAGTGATAAAGGAATCCAATATCACTATAAAAATCAACATGTTGGTGATTATGATGCATTTGATACAGAAGAAGAAATCATTCAGTTTATTCAAAGTGGGATTAAATAATGAATAATTCCATATTATTTTTTGAAAAGTTTTTGAATAAGATTCCAACCAAGTGAATCTTTTTTCTTTGGTTCACTTTTTTGACAATAGCTTAAAAATGATTTGCGTGGATTATCAAGATGATATTGTTTTGCCCAATCTTTAAAATGAAGATTGATATAATTATTTAACGCAACAGGATCTCTTTTCTCATGATAAAGTGTCACTAAGTGAAGGGGATCATTGATAAGAATATGGTTGTTCATAAAATAATCAAACATATCACAAACCAGATTATTATTAAGAATAGAAAATGAATAGGTGTCTTTTGTTGTAAGAATATCTAAATCAATAAAATATTGAAAATACATACCAGCCATCCCAAATGCACCAGCACCTGCATGGAGAATGCCATTGGTACTATACATAGAAATTTGAATTTCTTTGATGTCTGATAATTCAATAAGAATTTCATTATATTGGATATATCCATCATTGCAATAGAGTGTATCATAGCCTTTCCATTGGTCAATATCTTGCTTATAAAAGGATACCTTGACTTCCCTTCTTTTCATATAGTCATGAATTCTTTGATTAAGTTCTTCCAACCTTTTTTGTGAATCATGGATAAAATCTTGTTTTTGTTGTAAAGCCTCTCTTATAGATAATTGATTGTTTAAAATTAGTTTGATTTCATCGATAGAGATTTCCATAGAACGCAATAATAAAATGAGTTTTATAATATCAATGTCTTTTTGTGTATAATCACGATAACGATTATCTAAACGTTGTGGATGAATAAGTCCTTCTTTTTCATAATAAATGAGTGCCTGTTTCGTGATACCAAGCATATCTTCAACTTCATGTGTTTTCATATCATTTCTTCCTTTCCTAGCTATATCTTACACTATATGCTAAGAATACAGTCAAGCATTTTGTTATTCAACATTGAAATTTTTTAATAAATGAGTTATGACAGACTGGTTCTACTATACAATTCTTGATGAGTACACTTTGTTTCGTGTTTTTATTTTGTTTTGATCTATGTTAAGATGGAAGTGATATAAAAAACTATAGAAGGCTCAACTTGATAAAGGAGGATTGTTTTATGACATCTTTATTACAGAATACGTATAATACACGCTATCTATTATCACGTGATATACCACTGATAAGAAGTGATGTTCCTATGAAAATGACAGAAGATGAAAAACAGTGGCTTATTCATCAAAATATCTGTACCATTTTTGATTTGCGTAGTGAAAA
>CALVFK010000221.1 GCA_944326805.1 uncultured Massilimicrobiota sp.
GTATGTGGTTTAGAATTACTGGATGAGCAACATAAAAATCCTTATCTTACAACAACTTATGGGTTGGGCGAATTAATTTTAAAAGCATTGGATTTATCGGTGTCACGCATTATGATTTGTCTTGGAGGTAGTGCAACAAATGATGGGGGCATAGGGTTGCTGATGGCTTTAGGAGTGCAATTTTTAGATTGTTATCACCAACCTGTGACACCAACAATGAAAGGTTTAAGAGATATAGAATATGTTGATTGGGGTGGTATGGATCAGCGATTAAAAGATGTTGAGCTGATTGGTGTTTGTGATGTGTCCAATCCTTTATGTGGAAAACAGGGAGCGACTTATGTTTATGGGCCACAAAAAGGATTGCCTCTTAGTGAATGTGAGAGCATTGATCAGGCTATGCAAAGATATGCTCAACTTATAGAAATATCTCAACCTAGCTATCAGTCATTTCCCGGTGCAGGAGCAGCCGGAGGACTAGGATATGCTTTGTTGTTGTGTGGTGGGCATTTAGAACGTGGTTTTGATGTAGTTAGCCGTGTTTCTAAACTGGAAGATGCTATTGCATCATGTGATTGTGTTATTGTTGGTGAAGGAAAAATGGATTATCAGACACAATATGGCAAAACACCCTATGGTGTTTTACAGATAGCTCAAAAATATCATAAAAAAGTTTATGCTTTTTGTGGACGTGTTGAAGATTTAGATGTCCTTCAATCATGGGGATTTGAAAATGTGTGGTCGATTACTCCAGCATCGATGCCTTTAGCTCAAGCTTTACAAAAAGGAAAAGAAAATTTGAAACAATGTGTTTTTACACATATGGAGGAAATGCTTCATGGAATATAAAGTCAATAATGATACAACATTACTTTCTTTTTTATTGGAACAGACATCTAAAAAGAGAAATGAATTAAAAAATCTTTTGAAATTTGAAAGAATTTATGTTGATGGACATATTCAAACGCATTATGCATATCCTTTAAAGAAAGGGCAAATTGTTTCAATAGGAAAAAAGAAGACAGAGTTACCTTTTCCTATTGTTTATGAAGATCAGGAAATCATTGTGATTGATAAGCCTTGTGGATTATTAAGTGAAGCAACGGATAAAGAGAGTCAAAAGACAGCTTATATGATTGTTAAAACATATTTATCTAAGAAAAAAGAAAAAATCTTTCTTGTGCATCGTTTAGATCAATATACATCAGGCCTTTTAATGTTTGTGAAAAGTCAAAAGCTTTATGATTTACTGACACATCACTGGAATCAATATGTCAAAACAAGAGGATATGTGGCAATTGTAGAAGGGCATATGAAAAAAACACATGGAACAATTGATAATTATTTGTGTGAATCAAAGACACAGAATATCTATATTACCAATAAACGTCATGGCAAAAGAGCAATCACACATTATCGTGTGATTGCCTCATCACCACAATATAGTTTATTAGAAATCTATTTAGATACAGGACGTAAAAATCAGATTCGTGTGCATCTTTCTTCTTTGCATCATCCTATTGTCGGAGATGATAAATATGGCTCTTCATGTAATCCTATCAAAAGATTGGGCTTACATGCTCATGAGCTGATGTTTATTCATCCGTTGACAAAAAGGGAAATGCGTTTTGTATCACCAACTCCACAGGTTTTTGAAAGTTTATTTAAAAAGAGAAAATAAGAAAAATATGGTTGACAGATAAGAAAAAATACATTATGATATACAGGTAAATGAAAAGTAGTGGAAAGAAGAAGTGCCTACTTCTCGCCTGAGTGTTGATGACGCTAGGCTTATGTCACTAAGATGAATATCTTAATGTCAATTTGTGGGTACTTTATGTGCTCACTTTTTATTTCAACTACACATATATAGGAGGTGGCTATTATTAGCAAGTATAACAATCAATCAAATGACGATTTAGTGAATGAAAAGATTCGTTTCAAGGAAGTTCTTGTGATTGATCAAAATGGTGATCAGTTAGGGGTTATGTCACGTAATCAGGCTATTAATGTAGCTTATGATCAGGATTTGGATTTAGTCTGCGTAGCACCAAAAGCAAAAACACCTGTATGTCGTATTATGGACTATGGAAAATATCGTTTTGAACAGCAGAAGAAACAAAAAGAAATGAAGAAAAATTCTAAAACAGTATCTTTAAAAGAAACACAATTATCTCCAACAATTGATGTTCATGATAAGAATGTGAAATTAAAGAGAACATTAAAATGGTTGGAATCTGGTGATAAAGTAAAGATTGCAGTACGTTTTAGAGGAAGACAACTCGCTCATATTGATATTGGTCAAAAAATACTAGATGATTTCGTCGCTGAATGTGCAGATTATTGCGTTATTGAAAAACCTGCCAAATTAGAAGGACGAACATTAACTGCTATATTAGCACCAAAGAAAAAATAACAGGAGGATATTGGATTATGCCAAAAATGAAATCTCATAGTGGACTTAAAAAACGTTTAAAAAGAACTGGTTCAGGAAAATATAAACGTGGACATGCGTATGTTTCACATTTATCTCATAACAAAACTCATAAACAAAAGAAACATTT
>CALVFK010000222.1 GCA_944326805.1 uncultured Massilimicrobiota sp.
ATGGTGTTTTAAGAATTTCAATTCCAAAACAGGATATGAAAGTCATTGAAAACAATAACACAATCATGATTGATTAAGCAGGGAAAAATCCCTGCTTTACTTATTCTTAATCAAAACTTTAGGTAATGAGATAGTAGATAAGAAAAAAAGTTTATATATTATAAGCAGTTATCAGGTTTTCTCTCCACATTTAACATTCTTTATACTGATAACCAAGTGGGCAACCACTTTCTATAAATAAAAAGATTCCTTTCATTTTGAAGGAATCTTTTTGGTTATCTGACAATCACAGCAGTTCCAGAAACAGTCACCATTAACATGCCATTATCAGCACCTAAAACTTCATAGTCAACATCAATACCTACCACCGCATTTGCCCCTTTTTCACGAGCACGTTCTTCTAATTCCTGTAATGCTTTTTCTCTGGCTTCCAAAAGTTCATTTTCATATGTTGTAGATCTGCCACCAAAGATATTAGATAAACCAGCCGTGAAATCTTTGATAAAATTAATACCAGAAATCACTTCACCAAAAACAATACCTTTGTATTCCATAATTTCTTTTCCTTCAATAGAAGGAGTTGTTGTTAAAATCATATTCTCGCCTCCTAACTTTAATATATCATATTTGTTTGGAAAAGATATGAATAAGAATTGCCTTTTTAATAATTTTTCGCTAAAATGGAATGGAGTTAAGGAGTGATGAAAAGATGGCATTAACAGCCGGAATTGTTGGACTTCCTAATGTAGGTAAGTCAACATTATTTAATGCAATTACAAATGCACAGGTTGAAGCAGCAAACTATCCATTTGCGACAATAGATCCTAATGTAGGTGTTGTGGAAGTTCCTGATTATCGTTTAGATGAATTAACAAAGATTTTTAATCCTAAAAAGACAATTCCTACAACATTTGAATTTACTGATATTGCAGGTTTAGTCAAAGGAGCAAGTCGAGGGGAAGGTTTAGGAAATAAGTTTTTAGCAAATATTCGTGAAACAGATGCGATTTGTGAAGTTGTTCGTTGTTTTAGAGATAAAGATATTACTCATGTAGATGGGGATGTGGATCCTGTTAGAGATGTGGAAACAATTAATTTGGAATTGATTTTTGCAGATTTGGAAACAGTGGAAAAGCGTATTGGTAAAATTGAAAAGAAAGCAAAATCTGGAGATAAAGAAGCAAAGGCTGAAATGGAAGTTTTAGAACCTTTAAAAGAAACTTTAGAAGCTGGAAAACCAGCGAGAGTATTATCTTTTTCTAAAGAGGAAATGGATATTGTTAAACAATACACATTATTGACAATGAAGCCTTTAATTTATGTAGCGAATCTAGGAGAAGAAGATTTAGAAAATCCAGAAAGTAATCCTTATTATGTTCAATTAAAAGAATATGCTGAAAAAGAAAACTGTGATGTTGTACCTATCTGTGCCAAGATTGAAAGTGAACTTGTTGGTTTAGATAAAGAAGAAAAACAGATGTTTTTAGATGATTTAGGTATTGATGAAAGTGGTTTAGATAAGTTAATTAAAGAAGCTTATGCTTTGCTAGGTTTAAATACTTTCTTTACCGTTGGAGCAGATGAAGTTAGAGCCTGGACTTTTAAAAAAGGTATGTTGGCACCAGAAATGGCAGGAGTTATTCATACTGATTTCCAAAGAGGATTTATTAAAGCAGAAACATATAGCTATGATGATTTAATGGAATATGGTAGTGAACATGCTTTAAGAGAAGCTGGAAAAATTCGTCAGGAAGGAAAACAATATGTAGGGCATGATGGTGATATTATGTTCTTCAAGTTTAATGTTTAATGAAAAAGATTATTAGAAGAATATTACTTGTTGTTTGTATATGTGTTTTTCTTTTTTCAGCTTTTCAATTGGGAAAGATATTCTATAATTATTATACTATTGAAAAAGAGAGTACAGAACTCATTACAAAATATGTAGAAGAACCTCAAGAAGATGACAATGATCCATTAAAACGTGTTATTAATTTTGAAGAACTTCAAAATATCAATTCAGATGTGATAGGATGGTTATATATTCCAGATACAAAGATTGATGAGCCTATTCTTAAGGGGGAAAATAATGATACATATTTGCGTACTGACTTATATATGAAAGCAAATACGGCAGGAAATCTTTTTATTGATGAAATCAATTCAAGAGATTTTAGTGATGATAATACAATTATCTATGGACATAATATGAAAAATGGTTCTCGTTTTCATGATTTAAGATACTTCGTAGAAAAAGATTATTTTAATGAACACCAAAATATTTATATTTACTTACCAGATGGAAGTATTAATATTTATCAAGGTGTAGCTTCTGCGGTCATTGATTCAAGAAGTGATTTATATCAAAAAGGTATTGATTATCAAAAATATATGAATCAAGTCAAGAGTGAAGCTTCTGTTTATCAAAATGTCAGTGAAAAACAAGTCAATATGATTATGTTAAGTACATGTTATACTGGAACTGAAAATAGATATGTTGTTTATGGACAGTTAAAAGAAAACTATAAGAGGTAATGTTAAAGCATTATC
>CALVFK010000223.1 GCA_944326805.1 uncultured Massilimicrobiota sp.
ATGATGAATAATATTGTTTATTACCATCTTTTACATCAACATATTCATAACTTGCTTTAGAATCTTTATTTAATGAGATATTTTCATTTGGTCCTTCAACATCTAGGATAGCCTCACCATAGACTTCAAATTCCCATAATGAATATCCATAGTCTGAACCAACTCTAACACCCTGCATTTTTACATAACGTCCTGTAACGCCATCATACTCAAATTCATGAATACCTCTTTCTCGATTCACAACACTTTCAATTTCTTTCCATTCTTTAGCATCATCAGAAACTAAAATCTTATAATCTAATGTTAAATTTTTATCTCCTTCCCAATTTAAAGTAACCCCAGAGATATCATAATTAGCACCTAGATCAACATAAATCCACTGATTGTTATAGTCTTTGTCTGTATTATTTTTCTTTCTTAAAGATACCCAACGAGATGGTGTTCCGTTAATTTCTTGATTTGTGCCTAAACCATCAAAAGCTAACGAAGAAACAAAATGTTTGCTTCCTTCAACATATTCATAACTTGCTACAGAATCTTTATTTAACGCAACATTAATCTTAGGTTCTGGTTCATCAATATCATGGTAGAACTTTCCATAAACCTCGAATTCCCATAATGAATAACCATATTTATTATTGCTTATATCAATACCATGCATTCTGACATATCTTGCCTGAATTTCCTGATCAAATGTAATTTCATCAATACCAGGTTGTCCATTTTCCTGCAAGTAAACTTGTGTCCATTCTTCACCATCCATTGATACTACAATTTCATATTTTTTAGCTCCATTACCTTCCCAGTAAAGTTTAGCGCCACTTAAATCATAAACACCATTTAAATCAACTTGAATCCACTGATTGCTTACATCTTCATCTTTAAAATCTTTCTGTCTAAATGAAACCCATCTTGATTGATTATTTCCGCCGTTATTTTCAAAACTTCCATCAAAAGCTCTATTTGCTTCATAAACACCATTTACTGATGAAGCTGTTGCCTCTTTATTGAGAGCAATATTTTCTTGAATATCCGGTTCAACAAGATTGCCATAAATAGACCATTGTACAATCTGATAATTGCTTCCATTTGATTTATTCAATTTCAAACGTACATATTTCGCTTGTTGATTACCTAAATCAGTAATTGTTTCAGTATTTCCTTGTCCTTCAACTGTTTTTATTGTTGTCCATTGTTGTGCATCATCAGATATTTGAATTTCATATTGAGAAGCATAATTTGTTCCCCATTCAATATCCATATGTGAAATTTCATAAATACCTTTTAATTCTACATAAATCCATTGTTCTCCTGATTCTTTAGAAATCCAAGATGTATTTGATTTATGATCAACTGCATTTGTTGGTAAATTCAAATCCTTAATTGTACTTGAAAATGCATTTTTATTAGATGCTATATCTTCGTCTACAAACTTTCCATAAACAGATAGTTCATAAATACTAATACCATACTGTAATTGTGTTGACTTATGTGAATGAACTTTCACATAACGTCCATAAACAGGTTCATCATAACTATAACTATCAAGATATTCACTAGAAGTTTTCTTACCATCTTCAACAGTTATCCAATTCACTTTATTGCTTGATACTTGAATATCATAATCATCAGAACATGCTGATTCCCATTGAATACTCATAGCATCAATTTGTGCATAATGTCCTAAATCAACAATAATCCAGTTATCATCTTCATTTCTTAGAGAACTCCATCTTGTTGAAGTATTTCCATCAACAGCCTTTTCTTTTGTATTACCTGGATCATTTGTTGAAGTACTGCTGACTTCTACCTCTTTATTTAAAGCTAGTGATTCACTTGCTTTCCATGTGATTTCCTTAATTTGATAATTTGATCCATCACCATTACCAAATTTAATCATAATATATGGATAAACACCATTTAAATCAATTGTATCTTCTCCACCATCACCATTTGTCACAGATTTCAACAATTCATATTTTTGACCATTATCTGATACATAAATATCATAATCACTAGCATAGTTTTCACCCCAAAGAATATTGAGTGTAGATAAATGTTTATTGTTTTCAGTAAAGAAACTTACCCATTGATCTTGTTGAGATTCACTTTGCCAATATGTTGCTTTATCATTATCAAATGCTTTTTCGATTCCATGATTTGTTACTTGTGAACTTGTCTGATAATGATTATCAGCACCTTCATTCATTGTCATTGTTTGACCTGCATAAGGTAAACCAGATGATACAAATGTTGTTTGTGATTCATGATTATTATCTTTCAATTGAACATTCACTGTTTCATTAGCCTTTGTATCACTCACAGCTAATGAAATTTTTCTGACATCACTTGATTCATCAACAATGACACTACAAGGTTTATCAACAGTGATTGTCATACCATTATCTAAGTCTAATGAACCAGCTTTATAGAAGTTAATTTGTGTAATCTGTAATTCGTTATGTCTTACAGCTTGAATTTCTGTTGTATTAGAAAGAATTTCAACAGGAATTGTTCCTTCAGCATAGCTCTTA
>CALVFK010000224.1 GCA_944326805.1 uncultured Massilimicrobiota sp.
TTGAATCAACATCTATTTCAATAACATGTCCCCAGAACATATCATCATCATTGTAAAACAAAGATAAACTGGGATTTATCGTTTCTTCACAAGCCAATTATCATCTTGCGTTTTTCTTTCCGCATAGTAACCACATGGCATATCTTTAAGAACACCAACAGAATTGTCTAAATCGAACGCTTCTTTTAGAGATACCAGTCTTGCTTCATCTGTATCATGTGTTGAACCACACAAAAATTGCCACATTCCATCATCTTCATCATGAGATACATATAAAATAGGTTTGCCATCATCTATAATATGGCAACAGATTATCGTGGCTGTATTAGGTGCATCATAAAAAGGGAAATCCATATGCAACACTCCTTCCAACTTCCAATTCGACAACTTTCAATTTATCTTTTTTACAGATTTTAATACTTTGGTTGTTAGTGGTTTAAACATGATATACAACGTATACCCAATGATTCCCCCTAACACATTAGTTATTAAATCAGTTATATCTGATGATCGAAAATCATTTATTAAAGGCTGTAGTAATTCTATACTTAAACTTAATAAAAATGTATATAATACTATCTTTATTAAATTTATTTTCCTATTTTTAATAAGTGGTAACAAAAATCCAAATGGAATTGTCATTATAATGTTTAAAACGACTTGTCTAATAAAATCTCCTCTGCCATGTGAAACATCAATAAAAGGCACTAAATTCATTGACACATAAGAGTGATTAAATATAAATGGTAAAGATGTGATGATTGGCATTAAAGTAAAATATAATACAAATGATAAATACACATACATGATAGTATTTATCAATAACACATCCTTTCCTTTTAATTTCCATCTCCTGTAAAATACAAAAATATATAAAATAAATAAAACAATAAAATCTACTAATTCTCTCATTTCTTCTATCCCTTACTTATAGTATTTTAATTTATATCACTCGTTTTTTGATTTCACTTTTGCAGGATTACCTACTGCTATAGAATTGCTTGGAATATCTTTTGTTACTACACTTCCAGCCCCAATAACTGAATTATCACCAATAGTCACTCCCGGTAAAATAGTACAATTTCCTCCAATCCATACATTTTTACCAATAGTTACAGGTTTGCCAAATTCAATATCTAAAATTCTTTCATCTGAAACTAATGAATGACAAGCTGTATAGATATGAGTATTTGGTCCTATCAAAGTATGCTCTCCTATTTTTACAGGACAAACATCTAATATTACACAACCATAATTAAGCATAACATTTTTTTCAATGAAAATATTATATCCATAATCACAAAAAAATGGAGGTTTAATCCAAAATTTCCCATTAGTATTTATTAATTTTCTCATTAATCGTGATTTCATATTAATCTCATTAAAACTTCTTTTATTATACTTAGTACATATTTTATTTGCTCGTGCTCGTTCAAGAACAAGTCTGGGATGAGCAGGATTGTATTTTTCTCCAGAAATCATCTTTTCTTTTTCTGTTTTCAATTTCATCATTCCTTTTTACCATTTTAAACTATTACTTATTTTTTGATTAAAGAACCTATTCCTAAACCAACACATAAACCTATACTTATTCCAAAGCATATACATATAGGAATGTTATGTGTAAACACTCCTATAATGACTCCTAGTGATGTTCCAATACACATTCCTATTGACATTCCCTCTAGCATATATGTTTCTATTTCATCTTCTTTATTGACCTTTTTATTTTTCATAATATTTTTTCACCTCATTAACTTTCAGATTTTTACTCTCATCCAGCTATATTAGCACTTATAATCTCTCCACTTGAATCAACATCTATTTCAATAACATGTCCCCAGAACATATCATCATCATTGTAAAACAAAGATAAGCTTCCTTTTGAGCTAACCATTATTTCACTCATTTCCATACGTTTCATAAATATTTCTTTTGTGATTTCTTCTGTATCAATTTCATCCAATGCTTCCATCCAGTCATTTGCTAGTTCTGTAAGTTCTTCTGCGGCATATTCACGATACTTTGTATCATTTTCCACAATATTATCCACAACTCTTTTTAATACCTTCATTGCCTGTTTGGCTGTATCTCCATCCTCCTCATCGGTTTCTAAATAGACATTGGCTTCTACTCCATTCCAATTGACAATTCCTTCAAACCATGAAAATTCTCTATCTAAGGCAAAAGAACCTAATTCATTTTCTATAGAAACTGGTTTCGCATAATATGCTTTCAAAGCTTCTAATTTTTTATTTGATGCATTTTCTTCAAGCACATTGATAAGCATATATCTATTGTTCATATATGGCATCTGATCTTGTGGTATACATTTTCTAACAGTGACACGATAAATACCTAATTGTTCAAAGTCATATCCCCATCCTTGACGATTATTGTCATTTTTGATAAGCCATTCAAGACGACCTTTCTCATGAGAGAACTGACCTGTACGCAAATCTATGGACGCAAGAAAATCAACAAATGGTTTCAACATATCTTTTATATTTACTGCTCCTTTACA
>CALVFK010000225.1 GCA_944326805.1 uncultured Massilimicrobiota sp.
CAATCAGCGAGAATAAATATGCATCAGATGTGGTTGATGGTTCACCTATAGCTATTGATGCTATATTGTCCTTGTATAGAGATAATAATGGGCTTAAATGCTATAATTATGAAGAATGGAAAAACGATTTAGGAAAAGCTGGAAATTTAGAGAATCCGTTATTAAGGAAACTTGCATTCAAAAAACTACGTTCAATTATATTCAAAGAGAATATTAAAATCGTATCTGAATGTGGATATTCAAATTATGATGGACAATGGGTTCCTGTTACGCAAGAAGGTAGTTTTTCAGAATTATTTCACTCTGAGCTATCACCTATAAACAATATTGGAAGTATGAATACTATAATTTCTGTTGTCAATGAAGATTCAATTGATGCAGGAATCAAATTAATTGATCAAGGATATAATCCGATTGTTTTAGACATGGCCTGTGCGGAGGGCCCTGGTGGTGGAGTTATTGGAGGCTGTTATGGACAAGAAGAATCATTATTTAGACGTAGTGATTTATATTACCATACTTTTAAATTTACAAAATATGCAACAGTGTTTGGCATTCAGAAATCTGATGATCAATATCCACTTGACGATAACTACGGAGCTGTATATGTAAGAAATGCAAATATTTTTAGACATGCAGAACCTATGGGATATAAGTTGATGGACAAATGCCGTAAATTATCATTTGCAGTTGTTCCTGCAATCAAAGATCCAGTACTAATACATAATCAATTATCAGAAACAGATACAAAAATAACGATAAATAAGATTCGTACAATCTTTAGAATTGCTTTACAAAACAATCATAACGCAATCGTATTAGGGGCATTTGGTTGTGGTATATTTCATAACCCACCTGAAGATATAGCTAAGTGTTTCGACATAGTTATAAATGAGAAAGAATTTAAAAACGCATTTGAGAAGATCGTTTTTGCTATTCTTGAAGATAATAAAAGTGGTAATTTTCTTCCATTTAAAAAACAATTAGACAAATGACACCTATACTTTCCATAATAATACCAGCATATAATGCATCAAAATATATTAATAAATGCTTAGATGCTATTTTTGTTCATGGTGGGTTAGAGAAAGATTCTTTAAACCTAATTGAAACAATTGTTGTAGATGATTGTTCAAAAGATAAAACTTCAGAACTTGTTAGACAATATGCGGAAAAAAATAACATTCAAAATATTATCACAATTAGACATGAAATAAACCGACAGCAAGGTGCTGCTAGAAATACAGGGTTGAAAATTGCACAAGGAAATTTTGTTTGGTTTGTTGATGTAGATGATATTATTAAGCCTGGATTTTTATCAATATTGAAAAGTGATATATGTCTGTCAAATATAGATGTCTTTCAATTTAATGCTGTTGCACAAGATTTAGAAGGTAATCAATATACGGAGTTTTTTTTACCTGAAACATTAAAAAACATGTCTGGTGCCAAGTATCTTGAATACGAGGCAAGTATTCATTATGAGAACAGAATTAGAGCATCATGGAGTAAGTGGTATAGAAGGGAATTTTTAATACAAAACGAATTATTGTTTGAAGAGGGTGTCTACTGGGAAGATGTTGTCCATACTCTAAAAAGTATTTATTTGTCGAGTAACTTTTTATATTTTCCAATCATAGGATATGTATATATCCAAACTCCAAATTCAGACATGCGCGGTACTCAAGATGGCAGAAAATTTGCTGATACTATTCGATTCTGCGTCAACTCTTTTGAATTTTTCAAGCAAGTTAAAGCATCTAACACAATTGTAGATTTTCAGATGGAGTATTATGAACGGGTTCTCAATAAATATAATCACAAATTGCATATGCTTCCAATGGATGAATTTCAGATTTTTGATAATTTAGTTTCGAAATTAAATTTGTCTATTATTAAAGATTTCTGTTTTAGTAACAAATATGAGTGGTTAATGTCTTCTCAAGGAAGATTTAATGCATGGAGGAATATTGAATGAAAACAAAGTTAGTATATGTTTTGGTTAGCTCGAAAGAAGATTTCTATTGGGAACAATGCCTTATATCTGTTATGTCTGCTCGCTATCAGATGCCACAGGCACAGATATACCTTGTTTGCGATGACAAAACCAATGATTCATTGTATGGGATACGTGAAGAAATAAAACAATTTATTACTAAATTAATCGTAATATCATTTGATAACAATGTCGAAAAGGTCAGACGCTCACGCATACTAAAAGTAACATTACGCAAAATTATTAATGGAGACTTTTTATATATTGACTGTGATACGTTGATTACGCATTCACTTGATGATATCGATAATTTTTCATTCTCATTAGCAGCAGTATTGGATGGACATTGTATTTTCAAAAAACATCCGATGTTTGATTTCTTTGTTAAACAAAACAAGCATTTAGATTATCCAATAGACAAGATAGTAAAGTATTTCAACGGAGGGGTCATGTATGTTAAAGATAATATAGAGGCTCATGAATTTTACGAAGCATGGCATAATAATTATC
>CALVFK010000226.1 GCA_944326805.1 uncultured Massilimicrobiota sp.
AGAATTAATCATAGAATGTGATAATGATATTATCTATGATGTTGATGGTGAAAAAGGAACAACATTCCATATTCATATTAAAGAAAAAAAACAATCTTTATGTGTCATTATTCCTAAAAGTCTAGAATATGAAGAAAAAATCTAATTCTTTCTTTAAAATAAACATTAATAAAAAGGAGATTCTTATATAGCAAGATAAATTCAGCTATATTTGAAATCTCTTTTTTAGTCTATATCCAATTTAAATAACACTCATAAATAAAAATTCTCATTATACAAATATCAAATATTTTATAATGATTTCAACCTTTCTTTTATTGATAAGGGTTTTTAGGAATAATAAGCACTGCTATTAAATAAGCAAGAAGTCCTGAACCCCAACCTAAAATCAAAACAACAGCTATTAATCTTACAATTGTAGGATCAACATCAAAATATTCTGCAATTCCTCCACAAACTCCTGCAATCATCACATCACGTCTTGATCTATATAATCTTTTTTTCATTGAAATTCCTCCATTACCTAGATTATATTGATTTAAGCATATGATTGTCAATAGACTTCATAAGAAAAAGGGATTTGAGTATCCCTTATCTTTCTTTTGCCATTTTAGCTAGTGCTAAAGCACCACAAACACCAGCATTATCACCTAATCCTGGATAAACTACATAATCTTTAATAGCATCAGTTGTAATTTCATCTTTTTGAATATAACCATTCAATCTTTCTTGAAGATATTTATGAATGAGTGGGAATAACTGTTTTTGATGCATAACACCACCACCTAAGATAATTTTCTTTGGTGATATAGTTAAAACATAAATAGCTAATGCCTGCGCAATATACCAGGCTTCTAAATCCCATGCAGGATGATCTTCAGGCAATTCACTTCCTTTGATTCCCCATCTTTCTTCAATAGCCGGACCTGCTGCTAAACCTTCAAAACATGTTCCATGATATGGACATTTTCCTTTATAAGTATCATCTTCTCTTTGTTCAAGAATCATGTGACCCATTTCTGGATGAAGTAAACCATGCACCAGATTTCCTTCCACAATGGCTCCTCCACCAATTCCTGTTCCAATTGTTAAATAGAGGGCACTATCCAATCCTTTGGCAGCTCCAAAATAAGCTTCTCCTAAAGCAGCACCATTAACATCTGTATCAAAACCAATTGGCAAATTAGGGTAATGTTCCTGTAATGCGCCTACAATATTATAATTTGTCCATCCTGGTTTTGGTGTTGTTGTAATATATCCATATGTTGGACTTTTTAAATCAGGGTCAATAGGACCAAAACATCCCAGTCCTAATGCTTCAATATCTTTTCCATCAAAGAATTTGAAAATATTTTCCACTGTTTCTTCTGGTGATGTTGTTGGAAAAGCATCTCTTTCTAAAACATTTCCATTTTCATCTCCAATCGCAACAACAAATTTTGTACCTCCAGCTTCAATTGCTCCTAGTTTCATCTCTTTTATTCCTCCCTTGTTTTATAATATTTTACCACAACTTGCATTGTGTCAAAAGTTATTTTTCATATGTTATTGATAATTGTTGTGAAGATGTTCTTTCATTTAACATGCTTTCTAAATATTGTAAAAAGAAACTGAGATTTTCTGTCTGTAAATATTGATATCCTGGATGAGCTTTCATATCTTCAACGTATTGATTCATACACCCAGTAAAATAATAACGATTGGCTTGGACCATAACATCTAAAATAGCTTCTCGATGCGATGAATCTTTTACATCCTTTAATTCTTCACGAAACTTATTTGCTGATACTGTATCAAAATACACGTTTGCATCTTTTGAAATCGTTAATGACTGTGTATGATAATCCATTCCTTGTGGAGTCAATTCAATAATGCCATACTGTAAAGGAGCATCCAATAAAGAAGATGAAGCAATATCATAAATACCATTGATTTGTTTAATATTTTGACAATGAATATGACCACTCAATACAAAAGGCACATGATATTGAGCAAACAGATGAGCTATATCTTCATGATCTTGTATTGTATAACCATTATTTAATAATTCATTATGAATAGCTAAATTATGATGCATCGCAATAAGTGGTATCTTCTCTTGTTTTTGTATATCTTGAAGTTGTTCTTTCAACCATTGCATCGTTGCATCTGTAAAAAAACCACCTGAACCCAAAGTCATTTCTGTTAATTCATGAGCATTAGAATCCATCATCAACAAACTATAATCTACATTTAAATCAATACGATAACTTAATGACTCATCATGTTTTGAAACAGCCAAATGATAACCCAAATCTTGATAAATATCTCGAAAAGCTTTCGCATCAATGTTCTCTACATCAAAATAATCATCTTTGCCATATCCTTTCGTATAAATATTATCAATATCATGATTTCCCGGTATAACAGCTACTTGAATATCATGATCTTTTAATTGAGATAACTTTTGAGCTAATTGCTGATGACTTCCCTTTTCCCCATTAAAACTTAAATCACCAGTCAAGA
>CALVFK010000227.1 GCA_944326805.1 uncultured Massilimicrobiota sp.
ATAAATATAATCTTTTTCATTGCTTCACCTTATATAATTATAAGCTTTTTATGCACTTTTTCCCACTAAAATAAAGCAATACTTTTTAATCAAAAAAACTGCTTCTCATTAAGAAAAGCAGTTTCAGATTGTTCACAAAGTAAATAGACAATCTGAGGCGCACCTTAATAGTTACCTTTTTTTGGTTGCATTCCTATTCGGTGCAGTATAAGCAATAAGGCCATTTTAAAAGCACGTTTTTATCTAACATCTAACCTCTTAAACGTACTTTTTTATTGGTTTAAAGATTTTTGATACCGTTTTTCCCCCCCCATGATATTTTATACTAGTTTTTTCTACAACCTCATCATTTTTAGAGCACTGTTATTATTTAGCCTTTTTGCGCTTATAATTGCAGCATCAATAAATATAGATTACTATAAATCGAATAATAATTGCATTAATTTACAGTTTATAAATTTTTAAAATTACTTACGCACTTTTCTTGACAAAGCCTTGCAAACCTTATTATGATTGCTTTTATATGGTAGTATTATTTGTTATCTTTGATTAACAATTATTATTAACTAATGCAGCATATAAATTAGAGTTTTGGATGAGGTCATCATGTGTCCCAAATGATTCTATACTTCCATTTTCCATAACAATTATTGTATCACCATTATCGAAAGAATTATAATTATGTGTAATTGTTATTACAATTCCTTTCCCATATTGTTCTTTAATATATTTTTCTGTTCTATACCTTGAATTAGAATCTAGATTACTATCTATTTCATCAATTAACAATACATCCTTATTTAAGGAAAGTAAGTAAATGATATAAATTTTTTTTATTTCTCCACTTGATAATTCTATACCATTATTATCAAAATTTTTTGTAAAAAATACTTTAGCATTTTGTTTATAAGTTGATATAACTTTGTTCAAATTTAAGTCTTCTAACATTTTTAATATTCGTTGATCGGAAAAATCAAAATAATCTTCAACTGGTATAGAAATCAATGGTATATTTTGTGTTAAATACGCTAATTGATCTATATAAGATGAAATATTAATATTAGAAATATTAATATTATTAATTAATATCTTTCCTTCTGTTGGCTTTATTTGTCCAATTAAAAGTTTAAATAATGTACTCTTGCCGGAGCCATTACTGCCAATTATATATATTTTTTCTCCTTTATGTATTTTAAAACTGACTTTATTTATTGCGTATTTCTTAGAGCTTGGATAGCGATATGATACGTCAATAAATTCTATTGTTTCTATTGAAGTAATAATCAATTTGTTTTCGGCAACAATTAATTTATTTAAATAATCTTCGTACTCTAATATAGGCATTACATATGTTGAATATTGTCTTAAATTACTGGTAGTAGAAAAAAAATAATTAATAAAAATAATAGAATTAACTGAAATGCTCGCAAAGAAAATAAAATTTAATACATAAGTATCGCTAAATGTTGTAGAAATAATTATTGTTGAATAAATAGCAATAATTGATATCCATAATATTAATTCACCACTTAAATCAACTCGAAAAACAAATTGTAAAACCTTTTTAAAAAAAATGAATTCCTCTTGCTTTACCTTTTTATATATATCATTAAGATTATTGATTATAAATTTGTAATACCTTCTTTCTATAGCTGTTTTAACATCGTAAAGACATTTTGAAAATTGCGAAACATAGTTATTAATTTCTGCCATTTCTGTAGATAATTTTTCTTCGATTGTTTCATATCTTTTTTTTATAAAATACGAAACAACACAGAAAGAAATAACAATTAAAATTTCAATATATAACTTTAAAAATAACATTAAAATAAATGCAAAGATAAAAAATATAATATCTAATACAATATCGGAAAAAAAATTTAGAAAAATAGTAACTACACCTTCAGAATTCATTAAATATTCAAATTGAACATTCATATTTTGTAATTTAATATCTTGAGTTGATTCTTGAGGAATTGTTGATATCAAATTAGTTATTTTTTTTCTATATTCTATAAAGTTTACTTTTCTGAAATAATTTAAAAAGATTTTTGCAGCTCTTGACAAAAAAGAAAGAAAAATAAAAATAAAAAGATAAACACCTAAATTACAATCTAGTAATAGAATATTATTTTTTAGTTTTTGAAAAACATATATTATAAAATAAATACTATAAATAATTGTAGATGTTTGAACTATAGAATATAAAACTACTGTAAATATATATTTTTTATAATTATATAACATGAATTGTAAAATCTTTACCACTTTATATCCTTCTTTCTTATTTCCCTAATTAGAAATATGTAGTTTAATATTGTACATTTAATTTATAAATTACATTAATACTATAATTGATTAAATTTGATCATTCTTTCTTGCTTTTTAAATAAAACTTCATAACTAATAACATTTTTTATTAGCTCATCATGTGTCCCAATATAAACATTTCCATTATCAAGATAAATAATTTTATCACAAAAAGAAACGCACGATAATTTATGTGTAATAAAAACAATAGTATTATCAGAAAATTTCTGTGTTAGTAAATGATATAGTTCCGCTTCAGATAAGGCATCTAAAGAAGCTCCTGGCTCATCTAAAACTAATAAATTTGAGTTTCTACATAAAGCTCTCAAAATTAATAATTTTGTTTTTTGTCCATATGAAAAATTCTCGTTATTAAAATACGGTGAAATATAATCAGCAATAAAATTGGTTTGTTTTTCTAAATAATCATAAATATCTATTTTTTTTGCATAAATATTCATTTGCTTTATCAATCTATCATCGTTTTTTTCTAAAATATTATCTATAAGCTTTAATGTATATAATTCTGAATTTTGAAAATAAACACTAAAATCAAAACATAAATTTTTATTATAACTTATTTCTCCCAATGTTGGATATAGGTTTCCAATTAGCAAATTTATTAAAGTTGTTTTCCCAGATCCGTTATTGCCTACAATAGCTATTTTTTCTCCACAATTAATCTGAAAACTAACATTTGAAAATAACATATTGACACCGTCATTATATTTGAATGCTACCTCTTTAAAAGAAACGATGTTGTTTATATTATTGTTTTCTAAAGAAATACTAATATTCCTTTTTCTTAAAATTTTATTTTCTTTAAAAATATAATATTCCCTTAATGATTTTACTATATTTATAAATTCTGACATACTTTCAATTATAAGATCTATATAGTCATTAAAATTCAACAACAAGCAAATACCTACTGCTACATTGCCCCATAAATTATCTTTATACAAATATGACATATATTTTAAAAGCATAATTCCTAATACAAAAGATAGAATTGATTTAATAGATTTATTTATTAAAAAATTAATAAAATATCGAAAAAAATAATGATTTAGTTTTTCCTCTTCATGTTGAATAATTTTAGAAAAACTTTTATATACATTCATTGATTTTGCAACAGCAGCAGTATTTGTATTTATCATAACATCATCAAAATATACAAATTTTCTTTCAATAGCAGACATTCTTCTATCAATTATTGACGATTTATCTTTAAAGTAATATTCAATTAATACAATTATAAGAAGTGTAAAAATAAACATAAATATAAATTTGGGTAATATTATTATGATGACTATTACAAAAAATAAAATACTAAATATACTAACAATTAGATTTTCGAGACTAGAATAAAACTGTTCAAATTTTCCATTATTGCTATTAATAAAGCTATAAAAATAATAAAAATCATCTAAAAAGCTATTTGATGTTAAAATTTCATAATCAATTTCATATAGTAAATAAAGAAAATTAGTGCATTCATTTTCTCTGATATTAATCATCTTTGCATTAAATAAATAATTTAAATATAGATAAACTATTTTCAATACAAAATTAAATGAAATAGTAAGAATTATTAAGACAAAAGATATTGAAATTTTATAATTAACAAAATATATAAATGCTAAAAAAGGAATAAAGCTACTACAAAGTTTACTTAGATAACAAATGATAACTTTAAAAATGTAAATCAACTTTGTATTATTTCCAAGCAAGTTAATTTGTTTCTTTAAAATTGAATCCATAAATAAGCCTCCCAATAGCCTAAAAGCATTATTTTACAGTTTTCATTATTAAATTTTACAAAACAATTTCATACAAAATAAATAATATTATTATGGATAATATATAGCCAGTATACTATATATTTCAATATATAGACAATATGTAAATTATTAAACTGAAGTGAAATTTAATTTATTATATACATTAATAAACAAATCAATTATAATAAACATAGATAAAATAATGGATGTAAAAGGACTGGTCATAATATAATCTTAGCTATCTAATTTTTTTACAATCATTCTAGGCATTGTATTACAGTACCGCATAACAAATAACAAATTTTTTATTACAATTTACTAAACTAAATTATACTGTGTTTATTATCTAGCAAAGCACAATCTTCTTATAATTCAAAACGAGAAAGGTAAATAATAATATTTATGATAAGATTTAATTGCTGTGATCGTGAATATATAGTTACTGATAATTCTAAAATTTTAGTTCATGAACATGTTTTTAATTTGTATCACTACTCTAATCGAAATTTATCCATCGAATATACTTTATCACTTTTAGAAAATTTGGCTTCAAAAGGATATGATATTATTGTTGATTTAACACCATATTCAAAAGTGTGGAATTATTACGAAATTATCGAAAAATCTCCAGTTAATATAATAAGTTGTGTTGGTTTTTTTACAGGAAAATATTTATCTTTTTCAGAAAAAAATAAAGATGAAAAGTATTTTTTTAATAAAATGGAAAATCAAATCAAATATGGAATTGGAAGAAAAAAGATAAAGCCTGGAATTATAAAAATAGCTACAAACAGCAATTCTTTGCTCCCTTATGAAAAAAATATATTTTCTGCAGCGGCCAATATTTCGATAATCTACGGTTTACCAATAGCTGTGCATGCCCCAAAATCAGGTATTAATAGTTTTGAGTACCTCGTAGATAAAGGAGTTAATCCGAATAAGATAATGATATGTCATGCTGAATCAGCAATAGTATCCAAGACATTGGATTGTATTAATGAAATAAAATTAATTTTACAAAAAGGAGGATTTGTACAATTTTCCAATTTTGGAACTTCAAACTCAAAACGACGTAAAATAATGATAAATATTTGTCAATCAATTATTAATTCTCAATTTAAAAACCAGTTATTATTGAGCAATGATTTTAGTTGGAAATGGAAAAACAATGTTCCTATTCCAAAAAAAAATATTTCCAACTATCTATTTATAGAAAATGAAATCATTCCTGATTTTTTGTCTGTTGGAATAAATGAAGAGGAAGTCTTTACCTTAATGCATAGAAATCCAATAATTTTTTTACATTACACCAAATATTAATGAATAGTTTTAATATATTTAGAATTATATATTTCAATTAAAATAACTAGAAAGGAAACGATTAACTAACGTATAATGGTGATGAAGTATGAACTATATTAATATATGTGGAATACATGGGTTATTTAATGAGTTTTATAGGCCAAATGATTTTTCTTATATTTCTACACTGACAAACAAAGAAAAATTCTATAATGTTAATGATATTTTTTGGAATTGGCTACTTTCTGATGATTTTATTAGTAATTTCTTATCATCTATACATGAAGAAGTCAATAGCTTAAGCATATGGGAACAAGCTATATTTTCTAATATACCTTTATTTCATAGCGAAATCAAAAACTCATTTAAGATTATAGTTGAGCAAAATTCTGATATAAAAGAATTTTATTCTGCTATTGAAACTTTAACAATTTATTGCAATTTATTATCCAAATATTTTTTCCCATACAAACTTTCAATTCAAGAAGGATTTGAATTGTCTGACTTTTCTTTTGAAAAAATAGTTGAAGACTCTTCCAACGATACAGTTGTATTAGATTTTCTTAATAAACATATATTTGGATATGAAGATAATATCGATTTAGTTTTTCACAATGGGAATATTAATTTTTCTAGTATATTAATCATAAAATATATAAAAAAAAGAAATCCAAATTGCTTAGTTTTTTTAAAAAATCATAGTTCTGAATATTTTTCATTAAATAAAATCACAGATTTAATTCTAAAAAATAAACTTTTATTTTCATACATTGATGGAATTGTGCTAGACGATTCTCCTACTACAGTGAAAGAAATTATCCAGTGTTTTGAGTCTAATATTAGTTTTTCTAGCGTTGCTAATATAATTTATAAAGATGAATCAGAAATTAAATTATCATTTTATAAACAGCATAAATTATACCCTTCTGATACAATTTCAAAGAGAAATACTTCAAAAATTTTTAATAATTCAAAAGGAGATAAAATCGTAAATATGAGACTTTTCCCAAATAAAATTTGTTATTGGAGAAAATGTACATTTTGTGCTATAAATGCAAAATATCAATTTAATGAAACAATGTTTAATGACGATTTAAAAGACACTATTATTGAAATAATAAAATTAAACAATTTAGGAATCAAATATTTTTGGTTTGAAGACGAAGCAATCTCAAAAGATAATCTTCTCGCCTTTTCAAACTCAGTTTTAAACTTAAATTTAGAAATAATATGGCAAGTAAGGACAAGATTTGATGCTAAATTTACACTTGAAGATGCTAAAAAATTATATTCCGCCGGTTTGAGAGAAATAAGAATGGGATTAGAATCAGGTTCAAAACGTGTATTGAAATTAATGAATAAATACGATTTCGATGATCCTATTTCTATTATTATCAACCAAGTTAAAATATTATCTGTTGCAGGTATACATGTTCATATTCCATGTATAATTGGCTTCCCTGGAGAAACATTACAAGACAGAAATAATACATACTCATTGCTAGAATATTTATACAATAATTATAATATATCATTTAATATCAACCGTTTATATCTTGATATAGGAAGCAAATTATTTAAGGATTATTATTTATACAATATTAGTGGCGTTAAATTTAAAACTAAACCATATGACAATTTATCTAACTATGTAGATTTTGATTACTACTTAAATGACATAGCTAAACTAGATAATGAGAGAAATGAATTTATGAAAAAATTTTTATATCCATGGTTACCAGATACTACAATTACTCCCCCAATTGTATTATATAGACTGTCAGAAGCCATAAGAAATACCTTGATATGGAATTCATTTATATACCATGTTGGCAAAAAAAATAAGGGATGTTTAAAATTGTGTAATAGAGTTGTCTATTTTACTACTAATAACAATTCTGTAATATTATATAATTGGAAGAATCACGAAATCATTACATTTGAAAACAATGTATTTATTCAATTTATTAATTTTATTAATGGAAAAGATAATAAACTTGATCATAAATATTTAGATTTCTTATTAAATAAAGAGGTTATATTTTATGAATAATTTTGAAAAATATGTTAATAGTTGGTTCCTTTCAAGGTATTACAATCTAAAACGCACATTCTATCTGCAAATTCATTTAACCAATTCTTGCCAAAATCAATGTGCACATTGCTACTTTAACGAATTAACTAGCAAAAAATACGAAATAAATTATGATAAATTAATCGAATTAATAAATTATTGCAATCGGCTATCTAAAAAAAACAGAAAATTATTTAGAGTAGATTTTACAGGAGGTGATCCATTACTTTATAGTAGTATATTTCAACTTTGCGAATATTGTATATCTAACTCGATTGATTACGGTTTTAAGTTGAATCCAGATTTAATTGTTTTAGATTGGGAAAAATATGAACATATTTTATTAAATGCTACAGATATAACACTAAGCCTGGATGGAATGAAAGAATTTCATGACCTAAACCGAAAAGAAGGATCTTTTAATTTAACTCTAAAAGCATTAGAAACCCTAAAAAACCATAATGTTTGTATTCGGATTAATTATACAATTTCTAAGAAAAATACTTTTGATTTAACCAATTTAATTTTATTTCTTTTAAGATGCAACTTTATAATAGATGATTTTACCTGGGCAAGATATTGGTCGAAAGAAAATAAACAAGATATTCTCAATCCACTCGAGCTTTACCAAGTTTTTGATGAACAAACAAAATTAATGAATTATTTATTTGATTGTGAAGATTTTTATTACAAAACCAATGATTATCGCGTTATTCCAAAAATAATGTTTGGCTTTAAAGAACATCAATGGTTTGCTTATCTAGCAAACAAAAAAATATTATCACAAGAAACAATTTATTTTCTTAATAATGAAAAAAACTCCGTGAATTGTACTGGAACAAAAAATATTTTTATAGTAGATAACAACTTGTTTATTTATAATTGTAGAAAAATTAATCAAGATTCATTCAAAATAGAAAAAAAAGAATTAATGACAAATGGTGCAAATAAACTTTTAGTACCATTATTATGCAATAAATGTATATACTTAAATTCTTGCGGCGGATGCCCCGCAATAAACGATATTTTCCCTTATATTCATGACGATGATTGCTGTTTTTATCGTAGAAAGGAGTAGATTCCACTCATGAATAGTTTAAAAAAAAGCGACTTATCGAATGTAGATTTAAACTTTGCATCATGTTGTTATCATCATACCAATATTGACGATATGATCATCAATATTGGTGGTGGCGGCGGTCCCGGCGGCGGCGGCGGTGGCGGCGGCGGTGGTGGTGGCGGCGGTGGTGGTGGCGGTGGTGGCGGCGGTGGATACGGCTGCTAACTCATCAACCACAACTTTTTCCATTATCACAGCTAACAGCCTAAAAAAATAAAGTATATTTCGATTAATCATTCAGTTTTCATCGTTTTGATATATAAAAAGTGTTATTCATGTCACTTAAATATGTGCTCTAAAAATGGATGAGGTTGTAGAAAAAAGTAGTATAAAATAACATGAGGAAAAATGACCTCAAACATCTTTAAAGCAAAAACAAAAGCACGTTTTAGAGGCTAGATGTTAGCTAAAAAACGTGCTTTTAAAATGGGTTTATCGCATATAAGGCACCGAATAGGAATGTAATAAAAAAGTGACGGATTAAAATCCGTCATTTTACTTTTGCATAATTTTTACAAGCAAAATATATTGTAAAGAAGTATAATTTAATCAGAGGATATTTTTTTATGATTGCTGATAATATGGCACAAGCTTTGGTATCAACTGCTACCAAATGTTTCGAAAGAGAATATGACCCCGATAAATACACAATACAAAAAATTTTCTTCGATTATTTCGATGATTTTTTGAAAGACCCCCAAGTAATAAAAAATACTGTTAGACCTGTTGTTTTAGAAGAAGTAAAAAAAATGCTTACCTGCGGTACAATCGATGCTGGCTTCGAAATTTATGAATGTCCTAATTGCCACAAAAGTCATATTATCTGTTATACTTGTAAATCAAGATTTTGTAATTCATGTGGAATAAAAGCTGCTAAAATCCGTGCTAACACTATTGCTAAAAATACTTTAAACGTTTCACATCGCCATGTTGTTTTTACAATTGATGAATCACTTCGTCCATATTTCAAAAAATATCGTGATATGTTATCACTTCTTTTCGATTCTGCTCGTGATACTCTTATGTACGTTTTTGACAAAATGAATGGAAAATCAAAAACTTTTATCCCAGGTATTATAATATCTTTACATACATTTGGAAGATCTCTTTGTTGGAATCCTCATGTTCATTGTCTACTTACTGAAGGTGGTATGGACCAAGATGGTAACTACAAACGCATAACTTATATTAACTACGAATCATTAAGAAAATCTTTCATGAAAGTATTATTAGATAAGATGAAGGATTACTTTAATAAATTTGCACCAGAGGAATCTAAAATGTTTAAACATCTTGTTAATAAACTATACAAAAAAGATAAGAATGGTTTCTATGTTAATGCTCCAAAAATGAAAAATAAAAATGGTAAAGATGCAACTGTTAACTATATAATAAGATATTGTGGAAGACCTGCAATGGCTCAAAGTAGAATAACTGCCTACGATAAAAATAAAGGTACTGTAGATTACTATTACGAAGATCACGCTACAGAAGAATATGTTGAAGTTCACGAGGATGTTATTACGTTCATCAAAAAATTAGTACAACACATTCCTGAAGAACAATTTAAAATGGTAAGATACTATGGATTATATGCTACCTGTAAGCGTGCAAGACACAAACTAAAAATCAAAGAATTAATTAAGAAATTAGCTAACAAAGCAATATTATCAAAAGTAATCAAGGAAAAACATTATCGCATGTCTTTAATTGAGACATTTAATGTAGACCCTCTATTATGTTCATGCGGACATTATATGGAATATATTGATTATTGGGTACCATATTCGAGGAGAAATTAATATGAATAATTATTATGAATTTGACGAAGATATCGATACAATTGAACCAGAACCAACTATAAGAATGAAATGCATAAATTGTGGATATGAAGAAGATATGCCTGCGTGGTTATATGGCGAATTTGCCGATACTGATTTCTCTTCATCTGATAAAGAACCACCTTGTTTCGTATGTGTAAAATGCAATAAGGAAACATTATATAAAAAAGGAATCAAATTTAAAATTAAAAAATAATTAATCTTTTTATTCTATTTCTAAAGGTGTTTTTATAATGCTTTCTCAAAAATTATATTGTGAATTTATTAAAATTATTCACAATATAATTTACCTCCGAATTTAAGAACTTTCTTATTAAAAAA
>CALVFK010000228.1 GCA_944326805.1 uncultured Massilimicrobiota sp.
GGCAATGTAAATATGCGAACAGGGATATTTACTAGCACATCAGTAATAAAGCAGATTCCAAAAGGTGCGGAAGTAAAAATATATGGATATTACAAGATGAACGGTGCTGACTGGTACAAAGTTAGCTACGATGGGGATACAGGATATGCAACATCATTGTACATAGAGCAGAACAATGATAAAACGACTCTAACATACAGTCAGCAGGTGTATGGAAACACCACGGCACGAGTAAATCTTAGAACTGGATCTAGTACGAATGATAATATAATACTTACTGTGCCGGAAGGCGCAGAGGTACTGCTTTATGGATATGACAAGTATCCTAATGGAGACATATGGTATAAAGCAAAGTATGGCAATTATACAGGATATTTGACATATGATTATGTACGCTTCGACTATAATGCATATAGCCAAGCAAAGAACGGAATTGCAACTGGCAATGTAAATATGCGAACAGGGATATTTACTAGCACATCAGTAATAAAGCAGATTCCAAAAGGTGCGGAAGTAAAGATTTACGGATACTACAAGATGAACGGTGCTGACTGGTACAAAGTTAGCTATGATGGAGATACTGGATATGCAACCTCTTTGTATATAAAACAGGAGGAAGCAAAAACTGTAGTGACATATAGTCAGCAGGTATATGGGAATACAACAGACAGAGTAAATTTGAGAAAATCAGCGGGAACGGATAAAGATATTATTCTGACTATACCAGATGGTGCAGAAGTGCTGTTGTATGGATATGAAAAACTTTCAAATGGAGATATATGGTATAAAGCAAAATACGGTAGTTACATGGGGTATATGTCTGCAGCTTATGTGCATTTCGATTATAATGCATATAGCAAAGTGAGAAGCGGATACACTTCAGCAAAAGTAAATATGAGAACTGGAATATTTACTAGTACATCAGTGATAAAACAGATTCCGAAAGGGGCTAAGGTTAACATTTACGGATACTATAAAATGAATGGCGCTGACTGGTATAAAATAAGCTACGGTGGCAAAACCGGATATGCAACTTCGCTGTATGTAAAGCAGTAAGGAGGATAATATGAATATTTTTGTGAATAAGAATATGAAAGTTGTTGTACCGATTAACAGAAGGTGCAAATTGTATGTCGAGGAGGAAGGAAGTAATAAGTACAGCTGGTTCGTAAGAACGGACAGTTACTTGGAGTGGATTAAAATAGGCGAATCCTTTGAAGTGTTTACTATGGCTCCGAACATGTCTAAACACAATGTCGAGTACAAATGCGAGATACAAGATGAAAATAATCAGTTAACAGAGTATATTGTTACTATTTCCTGGACAACTTTTATAATTGAAACTCCGGAAAGTGTAAAACTTGCTCCAGGAGAAAAGGCAGAACTGTTTGTTAAAGTGAACCCGAGAATAATAAACGAAGTGGAGTATCAATGGCAGTGGAGAGCTGGTGAAGACGAAACCTGGAAAAATGTAAATAAAAATGCCAATAATCAGCATTTGACAACGGGAACATTTTCACGTCTTTATGAGGGGTATCAATATAGGGTTAAGGTAACATATAACGGAGTCAGTTCATGGTCAAAACCAATAACTGTAAACTGGAACAAACTTGTCGAGGATAATATTCCTGATACAATAAATTTAGGCAAGCAGCGAAAAATAATTCTCAATATACAAAAGATAAAATCAATAGAAGGAAATATAGATTGTGTTTGGGAAGAAAAAATCAATGACAATTGGGAGTTGGTATCTATCGGCAGTCGAATTGTCATCAAGAAAAAACAAGTAAATGACTGTATGTATTTGCGTTGCAGAGTTAAAAGAAGTGAAAGTAAGGAACAGATAGAAGACATAAGAGAAATACTAATCAAATCAGATAAAGCAACTAATACCGAGGATAACTTAGTGTCACTTGAAGCACAGAAATATGTATTAATTGATACTTTGACAGGAGATGTGATAAAAGAATCGGAAAGCGATTGTAGGATTGCTCCTAACAGTTGCGTGAAAATACTTACGGGCATTTTGGCTCTAGAAAATTTAGATTGCTCTGAGTGGATAAAAGTCACAGATATAGTAAATTGTTTTGAAGGAATTAAAGGTACAAATATAAACTTGAAAGAAGGAGAACTGATTCAGGTTGAGAGTCTGATTTATGCTCTTATGCTCGGTTCTGCAAATGATGCGGCAAATGTCATAGCTCAGAATGTATCCGGAGGATTGGAACAGTTTGTGGAGTTAATGAATGCGAAAGCAGATGAAATAGGAATGAAAAATTCCCATTTTACTAACCCTCATGGATTATTTAAGGATGATAACTATACCACTGCATATGATCTAGCGATTCTTGCTAGATATGCAATGCAGAACGAAAAGTTTCGATCAGTATGTGCTACTGCAGAATATGTAATTTGTGAAACTAATATGACTCAGGAGAGAGTATTAACTAACCACAATCGTTTAATCACAGACAGTGATACATATTTTACATTTGACAATGGTGCTAAAAGAGTATTGAAGTACAAGTACGCGATTGGAATAAAGAATGGATTTACGACTCAAGGAAAGGCTTCTCTTGTAGCTGCGGCTTCAAAAGATGGCAAGGAAGTAATCTGCGCGATAGGAGAGACTGGTCAGAGAGAGCGGTTTACTGATGCTATAAAACTTTTTGACTGGTATTATTCATAACAATCTCTATATGTAGATGAAATAGTTTATAAAAAATGGTATAATACCTTTATGTCACATAGTATTTTACAGAAAATATATTTATTGCTAATAAAGATATTTAAAATAATTGTAAATATTATCTATTCGGTATTTAAATTATGTATCAGGCAAATAGAAAATCGAGTGTTGTTTATTAGCCGGCAATCTAATGAATTAACCGTTGATTTTCACTTTGTTATAGAAAAAATTAAAAACGAATACCCTAGTGTAGATATTAAAATCATCTGTAGAAGGTTTGATGACAGTGGTTCAAACAAACTATCTTTCGTAGGAGATATGATAAAGAGTATGGCTCTTCTTGCATCTTCCAAAGTATGTGTCATTGATGCATATATTCCTACGGTATCAATACTGAGGCATCGCAGCAATTTGACGGTAATACAGATGTGGCATGCATTAGGAAAGATAAAGCAATCAGGGTATCAGACATTAGATAAAGATGGTGGCAGAAGCGCCAGTGTAGCAAAGGCGCTCAATATGCATAAAAACTATGACTATGTCATAGCAGGAGGGAAAGCTTGGAATGAGTATTATTGCAAATCATTTAATATCGATGAGGCTCAAATACTCAATTTTGGCTTGCCTAGGATAGATTATATGATAGAAAACAAAAGGGAAAACGAAGAAAAGTTTTATTCTCTATATCCTGAATATAAAAATTGTGATGTGGTCTTATACGCACCAACTTTCAGGCGTGGCAATGAGTTTAATTATGAAAGTCTGATAAAGTATTGTAAAGATCAGAATATTACGCTGATAGTTAAAGAACATCCGAATCAGCAGTCTGTACATGACGAATATGTGGAAACATGTTCAAAGGCAAGTACGGTGCAGGTGCTTGCTGCATGTGAATATCTGATTACGGATTATTCAGCGATAGCGATAGAGGGAGCTATTCTTAATAAAAAAACTCTATACTTTTTACCAGATTATGAGGAGTACATAAGGACCAACGGCCTTAATGTTGATCCTATGATATCTATGCCGTCTTCTTCATTTAAGAACGCGGAAGATGTAATAGATATTATATTGAACAATAAGTATAATATCGAGGAATTTAAAAACTATAAGAGGAAATACCTTCCTGAAGAGTTGGGAACTTCCACAGAAAAAATAGCAAGATTAATATTATCGAAATTAGGATAACAGTATGTATAAAACTGCAAAGAAATACTTTAAAAAGTTAAAACTTTTTGTCTTGTACTGGACGAGGATTGTATTTGTCAAAAATAATTTCAAGGTCTCTTTGTTAAAAAAAATTAGAGCTAATGTAAAGAGAGGATTTTTGGCAGATCAGTGGGTTTTATATGATCTAGACCATAACAATCCGGACGACTTCCTGTCGGAATTCGATTGGTATCGGTCAAGGTACATTAATGAGCCATTTGATTTCATGCTTAACAACAAAATAGTGGCAGCAGAAGTAATGAAACAGTATGTTCGAGTTCCGGAAAGCTATTTGATAAAAAACAAAGGCAGAGTAACAACATTTCAAAGTGAAGAAGTCTCTGACGAATATGTAATTGAACTGCTCAAGGAAAAAGGAACAGTATTCATCAAACCGTATGGTACAGGAAAAGGCAACGGTGTAGACCGTCTAGTGTGCCGTGAAGGAGCGTATTATATTAATGATAGCCAGTGCTCCGAAGATGAAATGGTGCAGTTCCTAAAGGGCAGAGATGATTGGTTTATCTGTGAAGAGATCAAGCAAAGCGGGTATGCTTCAAAGATTTACGATAAAACGGTCAATACAATAAGGCTGATTACTTTTAAAGATATTCACACTCATAAAAACAAAGTCTTTTTTGCAGTTCAGAGAATAGGTACATCAGCAACTATTCCGGTTGATAATGGAAGCAAAGGTGGACTAGTTTCTAAAATTGATTTAGAAACGGGAGAGTTATCTGCTGCTAAAAGCTTGCATAATCTGTACGTATATAAATCCCATCCTGATTCAGGAGAAGAAATTGAAGGTGTGAAAATCCCCGGATGGGAGCAGATAAAAGAAACAATGCTTCGCCTAGCTGATAGATTTCCATATCTTCAGTTTATTGCATGGGATATAGTGGTAACTGATGATGATTTGTGTGTGATAGAGGCAAATACATCTTCAGGAGTCAATATAATACAAATATGGGGAGGACAAAGAAAAGGAGAATTAGGGGATTTTTACAGATATCATAAAGCTATAAAGTGAAGGAGCTCATGATGAAATATGTTGTTATGGCTGATGGTAAGGGAACCAGATGGGCTAATTATCAGGGAATTCCAAAACATTTGATTGAGATAAACGGTGAGTCTTTACTGGAACGCATTGTACGATTGCTGAAAAAATACGATAGAGAATGTGAGATTATCATTACTTCACATGATTCAAGATATGAAATAGAAGGGGCAAAAAGATATGAACCTCGAAACAATAATATCGAAATAGACAGATTCACTTATGAACTCATTGAGGATGATATATGTTTCCTGTATGGAGATACTTACTATTCTGAGGAAGCGATTATAACTATAGTGAATGAAAGTTTGGGAGATATCACTTTCTTTGGAACAAGTAAATCAATAGTTGCGATAAAGGTTAATAATTCAGAGGTTTTTAAATATCATATTGATAAAGTAAAAGAGTTATATCTGAACGGAAAAATACAGGAATGTATTGGGTGGCAGGTATACCAATCATACGAAGATATTCCATTTGGAACGAAAAAAATTGTCAATGACTTTGTCATTGTTGATAAAACAACAAGAGATTTTAATTCACCAGTGGATTTAGAAGAGATAAGTATATAGGAGGACGAAAATGAAAAAAGTTTTAGTAGTTTTTGGAGGAAATTCTCCAGAATATGAAGTATCGTGTTCATCAGCTGCTTCTGTAATCGAAGCAATAGATAAAGATGTTTATGAAGTTTACAGGTTGGGAATTACCAGAGACAATGAATGGTATCTGACTGTAGCATCATACGATGAAATAAATGACAGTGTAGGCTGGACAAAGAGAAGCGACAACAGAAGTGCGTTATTGTCTCCATCTAAAAATGTAAATGGCTTGATAGTCTTTGACGAAGATAAAATTGTAGAAAAAATCGACATAGATGTTGTTTTGCCTATCTTACATGGCGAAAACGGCGAAGATGGAACTATGCAGGGACTGTTTGAATTAGGTGAATATGCATATGTTGGATCTGATGTATGTGCATCTGCATGTTCCATGGACAAAGTTGTAACAAGATTGTTTGCTGATGTAATTAATAT
This sequence comes from uncultured Massilimicrobiota sp., assembly GCA_944326805.1. Taxonomy (GTDB): domain Bacteria; phylum Bacillota_I; class Bacilli_A; order Erysipelotrichales; family Coprobacillaceae; genus Allocoprobacillus. Next base: position 5,990 of record CALVFK010000228.1, read on the forward strand.
GAAACAGCCGGAATGTTACTATGTGGAACCATCTTTAGTAAAGACAGATGCAGACAAGTATGCGAAAGAGGCAGATGAATATTTCGATGGAGAATATCCACTATTTGTAAAGCCATCTAAAACAGGATCTTCAGTGGGAATTTCTAAAGTTGAAAATATACAGGAACTGAAGGATGCGATGCTACTGGCATCAGATTTTGATGGAAAGGTAATGGTTGAAGAAGCTATTATTGGAAAAGAAATTAAAGTGGCTGTAATGGGTAAAGGAGAAGACATTGAGGTTGGTGAAGTTTGCGAAATTATCGTAAAAGGTCACATCTTTAATGACTTTGAGTTGAAGTATAAGGGAAGCGGTACTCATAAGGAAATCCCTGCTCATCTTGCTCCAGAAACTACAGAGAAAATAAAAGAAGCTGCAAAGGAAATCTACAGAGTATTAGGTTGCAAGGGACTTTCTAGAGTCGACTTCTTCTTAACAGACAATGACGAAATTTACTTTAATGAAATAAATACAATCCCTGGCATTTCAAATAAGAGCATATTTTCTCTTATGTTTGAAAAAAAAGGACTGAGTTATTCCGACATGATTAATCGTTTAATTGCTGCAGAAGTTAAGTAATAGGTGAGAAACGAACATGAATATTCACGTTGCTAAGATACATAAAGGATGTAGAATTCTGAAAGATATTTTTCAGTATATAATATTTACTCTTTTTACGAATCTGGTAATATTATTTAAACCGGAAAAAATTAAAGAAATAAACATATCTGGGGATGCAATGAAGGGCATGGGTGACATGTCCTTTATTGGCGAACTGGAATTTGAAAAACGGGAAGATTATTTCTCGATAATTAATAATTTCAGGATCTGTCTGGATACAGATATTATGTTCGGTTATCTTGCAGATAGCAGTATTGAAAGTATTGATGACAGCAATTTCGTTAATCTAGCATCAAATAACAGATTTATCGTTAATTGTAACGGCGTAAAAGTTGGTTTTGCTGTATTTACTTTAAGAAGAGCAGAAGAAGAATTAAGCGCTTTTCAAGCTATAAAAGCTAAGCAGGCATTGAAAAGAGCTGGCGCGAAAGTAACTGTATTATGCATGAAAAACCAGGATCTGTTATTTGCAAAAATGATAACAATACTGAAGAAAAATGCAAGACGAGGTTTTGATGCTGCTTTTGGATTCAATAGAAAACAAAAAGGCAGAAAAAATATGCGTACTATTGGGTTTGGTAGTACACATATTTTCTATTCTTTGAATAGATACAGCAATAAAGATTTTGTTTCATATAATCAGAAATCCGGTGCAGTAATTAATCTTGGGGTAAAAAATACATCCAAAGGCAAGGCACTTATTCATAAAGAAGGATATACTCCAATCGTTATGAGCATGGATAATGGGGATTATTCTGTTCAGAAACTGAAACATACTGATATAGAGAAAAACTCTGTTGAGGAAAAAATGCTTTCTGGAGTCGAAAGGCTCATGCAGCCTATGCACAAATGGGACGAAATGATATATCTGAAAGATATTTTTGAAGTACTGGATATCCCTAAACCTGAAAAATACACAGACTGGATGGATTTTTCAGTTAATGAAATATGTGCCAGAACTTACGAACTGGCACCAATGAATATCTTCTTTTTCCGACAGGACTTCAGAGATAAAAATGATGGAAAACCGAAGAGTGAATTCTGGAGATTGCGTCTTGTAACAAGAGCTATTTTGAGAAAGAGTTTATTCATTTTCTCATATAGAAATCTTGGACCTTTCATCAAGCATGTGCAGGTGGAAGATGCAATAGAAGCTCATATTAAGGTAATGGCATGGTATAGAAATAAAATTTCTGCTGATTTCATTGGAATTACCGGCAGTGTGGGAAAAACATCCACAAAAGATATGCTGTATTGTGTTATGAGACAGGCTTATAAGACTGGAAAAAGCGAACGTAACACAAATGTGCAGGTTAAAATCGGTATTAATATGCAGAGAATAAGCTCTGATACCGAAGTTTTCATTCAGGAAATAGGAGGAGGTCGCCCAGGGGGTGCTTCTAGACATTCTAGAATGATTTTGCCACAGGCTACAGTGGTAACTAATATCGGAACAGCTCATCTGGGCAATTATGAGTCCCAGGAAGATTTGATGCGTAACAAATTGCAGATTGCAGATGGCATGAGAGAAGGAGGAATGCTCTTCCTTAACAAAGATGACAAATTACTGGCAAATGCAGGTCTGGAAAACAATGTAACTTACTTCGCTGTTCATAATAAAGATGCGGATTACTACGCAGAAAATATTACTGAACTGGACGGTGTAACAGAATTTGATATTGTCAGCAAAGAAGGAAGAACGCATGCGGTATTGAATGTTCTGGGAGAATATAATGTTCTTAACGCAATATGCAGTTTTGCTATTGCTAAGTACTATCATATGTCAGACGAAGATATTGTGAAGGGAATTTCTGAGTTCAGTACATCCGGAATTCGACAGAATCTGATTGAAATTGGCGGATGTAGACTTTTTGTAGATTGTTATAATGCGTCTTTGGACTCAGTAAGGAACTCATTGACTGTAGTAGAAAAAATGAGCGTGGATCGTGAAGGGCACAGATATGCGGTTCTCGGAGATATTACTGGCATGGGAGAATATGCTAATAAAATTAACGATGAAGTCGCAAATATCATTGCAGGTCATGAGAATATCGACAAAGTTGTTTGCTTCGGTAATAATGCTGTAGAAATAAGGGAAAAAGCAGCTGAATTTGGAGTGGATGTAATAGCAATTCAAGATGATAAAGAATTGGAAAATTGGCTGGAAGAAAATGTGACTCAGAGCGATATTACACTGTTTAAGGGAAGCTCAAAAATGAAACTTGATGAGAGAATAGACTATGTATTTGGCTCTAATTTGGCAGATCAGAGATATATAGACGAAGCTCACTTTGTCACATCAAGGAAAAAAGGTTTCAGATACAGAGTATTTGAAAATTATGTTACTGTAGCCAAGTGTACAATTGGAAAAGAAGAGTGTGAAGTAAGATCACAGCTGTTTGGAAAGCCAGTTATTAAAATAGCAAGAAGAGCATTTGCTAAAATGAGAGAAATAAAAAGACTGAAGTTGAACAGCAACATTATACATTTAGGAACAGAAGCTTTTGACAATTGTTTTGGACTTACTGAGCTGTTAGAATGCGAAAATGTAAAATATATTGGCTTTGCGGCATTTAGAAATTGTATTAATCTTAAGAACATTTCTTTACCAAAGGTCAAGCATGTTACAAATTGTGCATTTAAGAATTGTCTAAAACTGGAAAGCGTAAAAATGCCTGAACTGCACAAAGTCGCAGAAGGACAGTTCTTTAGATGTGAAAGTCTGTCGCAGGTTGAGCTAGGAGAAAAACTGACATCAATAGAAAGATGGTCTTTTGCTAAATGCAAATCATTAAAGGAAATTGTTATTCCAGCTAGTGTGGAATACATTGATGAATATGCATTTGCATATTGTGATAGCCTTGAGAGAATTATATTGACCAATAAAGATACTAAAATTCATAAGAAGGCTTTTATTAGAACTTCTGGTGTAGAAGTAATTTATGAATAAAAGAAAGCGGAAGAAAATATGGATAACAGACCAATAGGATTTTTCGATTCAGGTGTCGGCGGATTGACATGTATACCATACGTAATGCGTAATTTGCCAAACGAAAGGATTATTTTCTTTGGAGATACGGCAAGAACTCCGTACGGATCAAAGAATATTGATACAATTAAAGAGTTTACAATGCAGATAGCATCATTTCTGAAAAGGAAGGATGTAAAGATGATAGTAACGGCATGTAATACAGTAAGTGCTACATGCTTACCTATGCTGAGAGAACATTTCCCAGATATACCTATTATCGGGGTAATATCTCCTACATCCAAGGTGGTGGCAAAAAGCTGTACCAGAGAGGATAATGTTGGTGTTATTGCCACAAAGGTAACAGTGGCCTCTGGAGAATACGAGAAAAAAATAAATAAGAATAATCCGGATTTGAATGTTTTTTCTAAGGCATGTCCCGCATTTGTTCCGCTGATTGAAGAAGGCATTATTGATAATAAGATAATGGATCTGACAATAAAATATTATTTAGATGACTTTATTAAAGAAAATAATATTAACGTCATAGTTTTAGGGTGTACTCATTATCCATTGTTAAAAGATAGAATCAAGAGTCTGTATCCTGATCTTGAAATTATCAGTTCTTCTAAAGAAGTTGCAGTTGCAGTAGAAATAGAACTGAAAAAACGTGGAATGCTGGCAGCGGAAAGAAGCGGAGAAAATGTTTTTTATGCCAGTGATATTACAGACAATTTTGTTCCTATGATTCAGAGAATATTAGGAAAAAGTGAAGATGAACTTAATATTAGATTCAAGAATGTAGATAACGAATATTAAGTTGAAATATATTGGAGAAAAGTGTGAATACAATAAAAGAGATAGTAAGGGATCATTATAAGTACAGAAGGCAGCTTATGAAGTTGGCCAAATCAGATATAATAAAGACTTATAAAGGTTCAGCATTAGGTTGGTCATGGGCAATTATTAAACCCGCAATAACCCTGTTTGTATATTGGTTTGCTTTTTCTGTAGGGTTAAAAGCTACAAATAACATAAACGGATATCCGTTCTTCATCTGGTTGCTTGTTGGTATGGTACCGTGGTTTTACATGAGGGATATGATTATTGGAGGAGCTGGAGCTCTTAGAAAGTATTCATATCTGGTCACTAAAATAAAGTTCCCGATATCAACTATACCAACTTTTGTAAATATATCAATACTTACCATTAACCTAGCATTACATGGGATAATGATAGTGATTTATCTTATTAGTGGATATGGGCTGGATTTGTATTGCCTTCAGATTCCTCTATACTTCTTTGCAATGGCTTTATTCTTTAATCTGTGGGGAATTTTTGCAAGTTTGCTAGCAGCAGTCAGCAAGGACTTCTTAAATTTGATTAAATCAATTATACTTGCATTATTTTGGATATCCGGAATAATGTACGATGTTAATAAGATTGATATCACATGGATAAAAGAAATCATGCTGTGGAATCCGATAACAATTATAGTTAACGGATATAGAAACAGCCTTGTATATAAGCAGTGGTTCTGGGAAGCCCCATTGGAACTGGTTAGATTAGGTGTAATGTTTATTATTATGTTTGCACTTGCCACTGTGATTTACAAGAAGTTAAAGAAAGATGTGCCTGATGTATTATAGGTAAGGAGAGCACTTTGGGACAGAAAATATCTGAAAGAAGAGATTTAGCAATTCAGTTTAAGAATGTATCAAAAATATATAAACTGTTTGATAATGATAGACAGAGAATTAAAGCTGTTTTTTCGAAAAAAGTGGTACCTAAGAAAAAGCAGGCAATTAATGATGTCAGTTTTCGTATTGAAAAAGGAGACTCTGTGGCATTGTTTGGACGCAATGGCGCAGGTAAATCCACACTGCTCAAACTGATAACCGGGGTAATTTTTCCGACTTCCGGAGATATTAACGTGACTGGAAGAGTAAGTGCGCTGTTAGAGTTAACAGCGGGATTCGACCCAGAATTTACTGGAAGAGAGAATATATACTTCCGTGGTCAGCTACTGGGAATGCAGAACAGTGAAATTAAGGAATTGGAAGACGAAATAATAGATTTCGCAGATTTGGGACCGTATATCGATCAGCCTGTCAGAACTTATTCTAGCGGAATGAAAGCAAGACTTGGATTTGCTATTAATGCAAATATTAAACCGGAAATTCTCATAGTTGACGAAGCGTTAAGTGTGGGTGACAAAGCCTTTAGAATCAAATGCAATCAGAAGATAAATGAGATAGTGGAAAGCGGAGTCACATTTCTGTTTGTAACACATTCGGTGGCTGTTGCAAAAAGTTTTTGTAATAGAGGTATTGTAATGAAAAGCGGAAATGATATTTTCGATGGAAATATTGACGATGCTGCTGAATATTATGAAAGCCTAGTGCGTGCAGAACTGGAAGAAAAGAGGAAACTGAAAGCAGCAGAAGATAAGATTAGTTACGATTCTGTCAAACGTTCTGTTATTTATCCTGAATACATAAAGGGCATAGTAACGAAAGCGGCTAATTTTAGAACAGGACCAGGAAAAGAATTTGATTTCATTGATCAATTAGTAGAAGGAACAGAAATCCTTTTGAAGGGCTTTGAAAAATTTGATGATGGACGAGAATGGTACTCGATAGAATACAATGGTACCAGTGGATATATTTATAAGAGAGCCATAGAAAAGAAATACATTGAGTTTGAAAAGGAAATAATCTGTAAGACCAATGGTGAAGCATGGATCAAAAGTACGCCATTTATCGGGTCTGCTACAATAACATCGATTGAACCGGAAACTGAGATTAAAGTGAGAGGATATCATGAGACAGCGCATGGTAAAGTTTACAAAATCAGGTACTCTAAATACAGTGGTTTCTTAGATGAGGATGAGTTTAAACCATTATAAGATAAAAAGCGATGTACAAATCAGCCATAAACTAGCTAAATATTTATAAGCTTTTTATTATACAGTCATTATAAACGATTACAATTCATAGAGGAGGAATTGGTGTGATTATTAATCTCAAAAATATTGGCGAAGTAGTAAAAGCATGTATTATCCAGTATGTGGATTTGAATGCAAAATTTTTGACAAATTGTATTGAAATTGACAATGACCAGATGACTCTGCATGTTAATAAAATTAAATTCTCTGAAAATAAAAACCTGAACAAATTTTATAGTTTTATCAGAGAATTTGCTGGTGATTTTGGTTTATTTATCAAGAATGAAAATGAGTCAGAAATCAACTTCAATTATGTAAAAGACATTTATCTGGCAAACTATGCAAATGAAGTGGGGAGGGGTATTGATTCGATAGATTCATCGGATGATAGCTTTCTATCATATAAACAGGATTACGAAAATAAATTGATAGAAGGACAAAAAAATAATAGAGTCCTTACAATAAGAAAAATTTGCAAAATTAATAACTTCAAAGTGCCAGAAGAATTAATTCAGTATCAGGATATGCCTGTACCAAGAATACACACTGCAGATAGAAATCTAGCAATGGGTTCTGTGTACTTCCAGGATCCTATTGAAGGGGTTAGACCGGATGAAATGGATTTGAGCAAACCATTAATGATAGTTTCTGATGTGGACATAG
>CALVFK010000229.1 GCA_944326805.1 uncultured Massilimicrobiota sp.
GCGGGTGAAAAGCTATGAAGGACAGCACATGAAGTCGGTCTCTCAGTACCCCGCCTATGCCGGGGAGGTGAACAACATCCAGTTCCTTACCCATCAGGAGCACCTGAGCGCCCACAACAGCGGCCCGGAAAAGAGCGGCTACCGCTCCCCCACCAACGGCTATTACGACACGTCCACCGGAAAGATGCACTCATTTGGGCAGGCGCCGCCTACTCCGCCCCATGTGGCCACCCTGTCCCGGCCCTGTGCACAGGGACAGACTGCTGGGCGTACAGGGCCGGCCCAAACAGTCGGGCGCACCGGACCGGCACACTCCGCCCCTATGGCGCAGGGAAAGGAGATGTCTGTATGAACTACTTACGCCGCTGCCTCATGGGCAGCAACCTGGAGGACAATCTGCCGCCTCTGTGCGCAGAGCCACTGATCTCCCTGCCGGGGACCTGCCTGGACCGGCCCGCCACCCTCCACCTGAACCGCAGCGCCCTGAGCCGGGGACTGCTGGCCATGGGGGCTACCGGAACCGGCAAATCCGCCTTTCTCCGCGCCTGCGGCAAGCAGCTGCGGGAGCGGTTGGGGAGGGCGTACAGCATGGTGGTCCTGGAGGTGAAGGAGGACTATTCTCCTATGCTCTTCCGGCCTGGGGGCCGGATCCTGGGCCAGGGCGCCGACCGGGGGGAGAGCGTGCGGTGGAACCTCTTTGCTGACCTCACCGACGACGGCTGGGAGGACGAGGCCATCCGCCTCAACTGCATGGAATTCACCCGCCAGCTCTTTGCCGACAAGAAAAACCAGAGCCAGCAGTTCTTCCCCGACGCAGCCCAGCTGCTTCTCTACGTGGTTCTGGTCCACTATATCCAGCAGGCCCGCGGCTCGCTGCTCCAGCGCCGGAAGCTGAGCAATGCGGGCCTGCGCTCCTTCTTCTCCCAGTACGACCCGGAGCAGTATGTGGCGTTGATGGAGCGCTGCGAGGATCCCGGCGTGGTGCGGATGCTCCTGGGCGCCTCGGCGGACAACCCGCAGGCTCTGGGGGTGCTGGGAGAGGAGGTGCTCACCGTACTCTCCACCTTCTCTGACGTGTTTGGCGAGGAGGGCGACTTCTCAATTCGCCGCTTTGTGCGTGAAAAATCTGGACAGGCCCTCTTTCTCCGCTTTGACCCGGCCTATCAGGAGACCCAGCGCCGGGTGTTCAGCCTGCTCATCAACCTGATGTTCAAGGAGCTGCTGGCCCGGCGGTCTGGGCCCTCCGGGAATCTGGTATTTCTCTGTGACGAGCTGCCCGCCATCGGGCGGGTGGACCTGCCCAGCGCCCTCAACCTGGGGAGAGCCAAGGGGCTCTTCTGCCTGGCCGGACTCCAGAGCGTGGAGCAGATCTATGCGATTTATGGAGAGCACGAGGGCAACACGGCCCTGGCTGGCTTCTGCAATCAGGTGCTATTCGCCCCCAACGATCCCCGTACCCGTCGGTATGTCCGGGACCTTTTTGGTGAAAACCGGGTGGAGGAGCTGATCCTCAGCCCTGGCGGGGTCCACTCCATCCAGCGCAGCGGGCATGTGGTGGAGGACAGCCATCTCACCAGCTTGGGCGAGGGGGACTGCATCTGCAGCTTGGCCGCCTCCAGGTCCATGGCGGACGGCGGGGCGGGCAGCCGGGCTCCATTCTTCTTCCACATGACGATGTCTCACAATTTGAACGGAGGGAGTCCCACATGATTGATCCAAAGAACTGCCTTTCTGCGCTGTTTTCCAGCCGGCAGCACTACCTGAACCGCACCATTCAGGCCAACAACCAGATGCACACATTCCCTCTGCGAACCACCCTCCTGCCAGAGAAGTACCTGGAGCGTCTGGGTAGCTGTCCGTTGCTGATCTCAGGCGGCACGGAAGAGGAACGGGGTGTCATCCTGGGCGATGCGCTCTCCCGGGCACCGGCCGGCACACGGCGTGTGGTTCTCCACGGAGGCAACCGCACACTTAAGCCGGGAGTCCTGAATCGGAAGGGCCTTTCGGCCGCCGCCTGGACTTGGGACCTGCTGGCGGGGATGACGCCGGTACAGCAGCTGGCCATGCTCACCGAAGATGGTCGGGACCGGGAGTTGGTCCCTTTCTGGGCACTGGCGCTGGAAATCTGCCGGACCCTGGGAGAGCCCATCACCCTGGACTCCCTGGCCGGATTGGACTGGCTGGGGGGAAGCTGGCAGCTCCGCCTGTTCCGGGAGGTGGAGCGGAACACTGCGTTGGATTTGCTGCGTCGCTACGACGCTGGAATGGCGACCCGTGCAGCTCAGGCGGCCGCACGGCTGGAGGTGCTCCGACGGGCCAGCGGCTCCGGACCGGCCTCGGGCCTGCCGGCGGCTGGCAGTGCTACCATCTGGTCAGCTGAGATTCACGGAGGCAGCGAGGCTCTGGCCCGCCACCGGCTGGACCTGCTGCTGGATGGCGTGGAGCGGGGCGAGAGCCTGGTGCTGGCAGTGGATGGGCTCACGCTCCGGCACCCCCTGCTGGAGCGCCCCATCCCCGGCGTCCGTCTGCTGCGCTCTGCGCCGGACCTCTTTGCGCTCCCGGGCGGCCCGGAGGCGCTGCCAGTCCAGGGCTGCGGCGTGGTTCTGCTGCGCCACACTGCCTATGGCAGTGCCGAGCGCTTGTCCGCTCACTTTTTCGGTACCTATGAGTGCCTCGTCACCGAGACCAGCACGGGCTATCAGAAGCGCAGTGCGGGCCTGCTGCCCGAGGTGAGGAACATTGGGATGAGTGTGCGGCGACAGCGGGAGCTGCGTCTGGCCCCCCGTATCCTTACGATGCTGCCCGCCGGAACGGCCTGTGCCGCGCTCCCGGACGGCTGGGAGGGCTTGCTGCGGCTGGAGTTTTGATTTGAGAGGAGATGTCACTGGTATGTTGAAACGAGAACTGATCCGGATCATGGCCCTGTTGTTGCTGGGCCTGGTCCTGGGCACCCTGCTGGGTGTGCCATCCGGCCTGGAGCGCTTCCTGGGCGCTCCGCTCTATGTCGTAGGAATCTTCTACGCCGGGCGCACATTCCTCAGCCTGCTGGGGCGGCTCCTGGGTATATACGCCCAATATCAGATGATGAGTTTGATGTTCCGCTCCCTGCCTGCGGCGCTGCTGTGCCTTGTGCTGCTGGCACTGGGCCTAGCCCTGGTGTGCACGGTCGGATGGTTCCTCGGACTGTTCCGCTGTGCGGCCGCGCTGATCTCCGCGGCTCAACTGGACCGCTCGCTCCGGGACTCGCCGGATGAGTGGAACTTCCACTGAATGTCACATTAATGGGAAGGCTTGTTTCCGTTTTATTTCTAATCTGGCGTACATATTGTAAAAGTTAAAGGCCTCGGGGTAATTGTGAACAAA